>JADLHH010000103.1 GCA_020848855.1 Anaerolineae bacterium
AGGCTTCGTAAGCCGGGATTTCGCGGGCGATCTGTTCCAGATTCATGAGCGCTTCGGTACTCCTGCCCGATGCCGGGCGTCAGTTCATGGACTGCCGGCGCAGGACGCGACCGGGCTGCGCGCCGGTATGCTGTTTATTCTGATAGACGATGCTGCCGTTGACCAGTACGTGGCGGATGCCTTCGGGCGGGCGCGCGGGCTGAAGGGAGTCGCCGGTCATGTGGATGGTGTCGAAGTCGAACACCAGCAGGTCGGCATACGCGCCGGGGCGCAGGACGCCCCGCCCCTTCAGCCCGAAGGTCTTCGCCGGGAGACTGGTGGCGCGGTAGATTGCCTGCTCCAGTGAGAGCGCGTGATGCTGCCGGACGTAGGTTTCGATGAAGCTGGGATACATGCCGTAGGCAATCGCCGGAGCCTTGTAGTCTTGCGGGTCGGGGTCGGGCGAATAGGCGAAGGTATCGGTGCAGGGGATACATTCCGGGTGTTCCAGAAATGCCAGCAAGCCGGGGAGCGTGCGCTTCTTATCCCTGACCTGCGACCACACGGCGTCCGGGTCGGCGAGGATGAGGTCGGACAGGATATCGACCGGATGCCCACCGAGCGCTTTGACGACATCGCCCAGCATCTGCCCCTGAAAGCGGGCGTCGCGGTGGGTGACGATCTGGAAGCAGTCCGCCCAGAACGGGTCGGCTTTGGGGTGGATCATGCCCATCTTCATCTTGCCGGTGTCGTAGGTGCGGCGAAGCTGCTGACGGAATTCGTCGGTCGCCAGCTTTTCGAGCAGCCCGGCTTTGCCGAATTGATCATGGGCATTCTGGAAGGCAGTCGCCAGCGGCGCGGGCGTGGCGATGCTCGCCGGGGCGAAGATGGTGTCGAACGTGACCTTCACGCCTTCGGCGCGCGGCTTGTCGACAAATTCGGAGAGCGTGGCTTTCGCCACCGCCTCCGCCAGAAAGTCCGGGTGCGGCTGCGGGATGGCATAGGCGTAAGCCAGATGCGAGATATGCACCGGCAGCCCGGCACGCCGCCCGACTTCGACCGCTTCGGCATAGCCCCGGTAGCGCCCGATCCACACGTCCTCGACGGGTCCGTGAAACAGCCCGTAGCCGAATTCTTCGGGGGTATCGGCGGGCCACTGGGTCTGGTTATGGCGGACGTGTGTCGCATACATGCCGCCGGAGCGCCCGGCGACCGCCGCCAGCGGCGCGATCTCGTCGAGATCGGCGTATTCGCCGAAGCTGGAATCCAGCCCGGTGGTGAAGCCGAGCGCGCCGGCGTCCATCGCTTCCTGAACGTGCTGCTGCATCCGGCGGATTTCGTCGGCGGTGGCTTTGCGCTTGAAGTCCTCGCCCATGACCGAACTGCGGATCGGGTTATGCCCGACGAAAACCGCCATGTTGACCGACGGGCGGGTCTGGTCAACGGCGTTCAGGTAGTCGGCGAAGGTCTGCCAGTAGACATCCTGACTGAAGTAGCGGGTGACGTGCCGGCGGGTGAAATCGTTCTGAACGGGCGCGAGCGACGAGCCACAGTTGCCGCCGACGAAGGTGGTGATGCCCTGCATCAGCTTGCTGTGCGCCAGCGGGTATTTCAGGATGCTGATATCGGCGTGGGAATGAGGGTCGATGAAGCCGGGGCAGGCGATCAGCCCGCCGCCGTCGATGACGGTTTCGGCGCTGCCGGAAATATCGCCCAGCGCCGCAACCTGATCCCCCCTGATGGCGACGCTGCCGCGATAGGCGGGCTTGCCCGTCCCATCGATGATGGTCGTATCCCTGATCAACACGTCAAATTGTGACGACATGATTCCTCCCGGAGCGCGCGGTCAGACGCCCAGCATGTAGCGGTTCATCCAGTCGAGCAGACCTTCGTTCTGGGCGCGGCGCATCTCCAGCGAGCCGCTGCCGCCGCTGCTGTGCGAGCCGCCCGGTATGCGCAGCATTTCGACAATACAGCCGTGCGAGCGCAGGACGGTGTAGAACTGCTCGGACTGTTCAGGCGGGCAGCGCAGGTCGGCTTCGCCCTGAATGAGCAGAGTCGGCGTGGTGCAGTGATGGGCGTAGACGACCGGAGAAGCGCGCCAGTAAGCATCCGGCACTTCGTGCCAGTGACCGCCGAGGCTTTCGAGATGCGAGAGCGCCATATCGCTGACGCCGTACCAGCTTATGCGGCTGGTGAGCGGGTTTTCGGGAACCGCCGCCTTGAAACGCTGCGTGTGCCCGACGGCGTAGCACGACAGATAGCCGCCGTAGGACAAGCCGCAGATGCCGAGGCGATCCGGGTCGCTCAGCCCGCGCTCGATGACGTAATCGACGCCCGCCATGTTGTCGGCGTACTCGAATTCGCACAGATGCCCGTCGATGGAGGTGCTGAAGGCGTCGCCGTAGCCGGTCGAGCCGCGATAGTTGACCAGCAGCACGGCGTAGCCCGCGCCGGCGAGCATCTGGAAATCGAACGAGAAGACGTTGCCCCAGCCGTGATGCGGTCCGCCGTGCATGTACAGAATGGTCGGGTACGGCGCGTCGCCAGACGGCGGCTTGATCAGCCAGCCTTCGAGCGGCGTGCCGTCGGCGCTGGTGAAGCGGAGATGCTCGACCTGCGGCAGCGCGAAGGTGTCGAGCAGCGCCCGATTGAAGTCGGTGAGCTGGCGCTCGTTCGCGCCGTCGGTATCGATCAGGTACAGGTTGGACGGGTCGTTGAAGCGGCTGCTGGTGACGAGCAGGCGTCCGTCGTGGACGCCGGTGGGATAGCAGGCGCGCTCGCCGGTCATGATCGGCTCGTAAGCAATTTCGCCCGCCAGCGCGATGCGGTAGACCTGACATTCGCCGCCGTCCTGCACGTAGACGTAGGCGTAGTCGCCGCTCTCGTCCATCTGCAAAACGGCGCGGTCACGGGCGACAATCGGCGCGTCGCCCTGAAGCGCTCCTTCGACGGCAGCGGATAAGCCGGTGGTGCGGCACTCTGGCATCCCGCCCCGGCTGTCCACCACCCACAGGTGATTCTGCCCACCGAAGGGCGTGCCGGCGGGGCTGCCGACGAAGGCGATGCGCGCGCCGTCCGGCGTCCACACCGCCGAATAAGCGGCATAGCCCCAGTCGCGCACCACGTCGCGGACTTCGCCGTTCAGGTTGACGGCGCGCACCGCCGGGAAGAAGCGGTACTCGTCCGGGAAAAAGGTCGAGGTGAACAGGATTTCGCGGCTATCTGGCGACCAGACCGGCGCGGTGTAGCGGCAGTTGTGATTTTCGTCGTTGGTCAGGTTGCGCGGCTCGCCGCCCGCCGCGGGGACGATGAACACGTCATGGACGGCGTTGTGCAGGTAACCCATGCCGTCGAGCCGATAGATCGTCCGGGTGACGCGGTAGGGCTTGGTGGGGTAGACCGGCTCGTTGTTCGCCCGCGCCGAAAAGGTGATGTATCTGCCATCCGGCGACCAGGCGGGACCCAGCCCGACGCCCTGCGGGAGATTCGTAAGCTGGCGCACGTCGCCGCCGTCCGCCGTCATCGTATAAAGCTGGCGTGTGCCGCTGCGCGACGAGACGAAGACGATCCGCTGCCCGTCGGGCGACCAGTAGGGATGGCTGTCCCTGGACATGGGGGCGGAAAGCGCGCGCGTTTCGCCGGTCTCGGTCGAGAGCAGATACAGCCTCAGGTATTCCTCGTCGCGCGACTGATCGACGTTCGAGATGCAGTAGACGACCCATTTGCCGTCGGGGGACAGGCGCGCATCCTGTAAAAAGCGGAAACGGAACAGGTCTTCGGGCTGGATCGTGGGAGCGCCGCTGGGGTTGGTCATCATGTCCTCTGGCTTACCGGGTCCGGTCTGCGAAAGGCGCAGCCCGCGCCGCCGCCTCCGCCGTGTGCAGTTCATGAGCGGAGTCGGTGTGAAGGCGGAAATCATCCCGCCCCCACACCGGCTTGCACCACGACGCGGTTATGTATCCAGCCAGACGTTGTTGTTCGCAGTGCACACGTTATCGAAGTGGTAGACGCTGCCGTAGTCCTTGACGTAGCTTTGAGCCGCCATCAGCGCGCCGATGGGGGGCGTGGCATTGATGACCCACAGGTCGGTTCCGAAGATTTTGGTCTCTGCCTGCTGGAGGATGGCATCCTGCGCGGCGCGGTCGACGGTGGAGTTAGCTTCGGAAATCCAACCGAACACGTCGGCGTCATCGAAGCCCATCACGGCTGCCAGACCGCCGGTGAGCGACCAGCACTGCTGCAAGCCGCCGGGACCACCGCAGCCCGCCCACATCAGCAGACGACGCTCGGTCGCCTGGCTGCCGGGCGCACCGCTGATGTACATCTCCGACCACGTACCGAATTCGACCAGCTCGGGCACGACCGGGACGCCGACCGCCTGCAACTGGGTGATGACGATTTCGAGAACCTTATCCAGCCCGGCGATATTGAAGGTATTGATGAGGATGTCTTCCATGCGCACGCCGTCTTTGTCGAGCACGCCGTCGCCGTCGGAGTCCGTCCAGCCGGCTGCCGCGAACGAACTCGCCGCCAGTTCGGGATCATAGGTCTGCGATTCGCACAGCCCTTCGACGTAGCCCGGAACACCCGACGAGAGCGTGCCGCAGGTGCCGGCTTCGGTGATCGCCGCGCCGTATACAGCCGCGCCGATGCGGTCACTGTCAATGGCATGGGCGATACCGGCGCGGAAATTCACATCCTGGAAGTCGGGAACGCCCGCCGGGAACCAGACCATGCGAGAGGTCTTCGAAGGACGCTGATAGGTGGTGTAGCGGTCATCCGAGGCGATACGCTCGAGGTCTGAAGCGGGCACGGTGGAGACGAAATCGACATCGCCGGCTTCCAGTGCAATCAGGGCAACGCTGGTGTCGGGGATAATTTTGTATTCGATGCCTTCGAGGTTGCAGGGAATGTAGAAGTCTTCGTTGGCGCTCAGGGTGAGGTGATCGTCCGGCACGTATTCGACGAATTCAAAGGGACCCGCGCCGATGGGGTGCATCCCGAAGTCCGCGCCGTAGAAATCGACAGCTTCGTGCGGGATGATCGCCAGATTCGACAGACCGCGCACCTGGTCGAACCAACCGCCGGTCGGCTTCGTCAGGTTGAACTGCACGGTGTAGGGGTCGACCGCTTCAATCGAGTCGAACACGTCGGTGACATCCGACGTAATGGTGCTGCCTTCGATGGTGATCCAGCGGTTCATGCTGTAGACGACATCGTCCGCCGTCACTTCGCGGTTCGCGCCTTCCGGGAAGACATCGTTGCCGTCCTGGAACATGACGCCGTGACGCAGGTGGAAAACCAGCGTCGTGTCGTTGGTCCATTCCCAGGTTTCAGCGATGTCCGGGATGGGGTTGCTAAAATCCTGCATCCGAAACAGATAGCCGTGAATATTGGACATCGCCTGGTACGAGGGACCATCGCTGGAGAGCGCCTGATCGAACTGGATCAGCGCACCCGTAGCCGGGCGAAAGATGCCGCCAGTCTTCTGGGCGACGACAAGGCTCGTCCCCAGAATGAATGTCAGCAACGACAGGGAGATTACGAACCAGCGTTTCATGAAGTACTCCTCTTTTAAGCAACACTCCGGCGAGAGCAATGTCATCCTGATCGACGACAGGGTTCCAGTGTCGAAATCAAGCCAGACCCGGCGAAGGTGGCGCGTGAGCCGCCGGGCGCGGAGGGCGTTACCCGCCCCGCAGGCGGGGCACAACATATCGCATACATGTTAATTGTATACAATGTACCGAGACAATAGCATAGTCTCCTGGAATTGTCAAGCAAGTCACGGGCGAGGGTGAATGGGAAAATCGAGGCGGCTGCCGGGAGACCCTTCAGCCAGCCGCCTCGTCCAGATATCACCGGCGCACGCGGGGATCGAGCGCGTCGCGCAGGGCGTCACCGACGAAATTCAGCGCCAGCACGGTGATCATGATCATGACGCCGGGCGCAATCGACAGAATCGGACTGACGCGCAGGTATTCGCGGGCTTTGCTGAGCATCGCCCCCCATTCCGCCGTCGGCGGCTGCGCGCCCATCCCCAGAAAGCTCAGTCCGGCAGCCGCCAGAATCGCCTGGGCGACGCCAAAGGTCGCCTGGACGATGACGATGCCGAGCACGTTGGGCAGGATGTGACGGGTGAGGATGTGGAAGTCGGACGCGCCGATGGCGCGCGCAGCGAGGACGAATTCGGTTTCGCGCAGGGAGAGCACCAGGCTGCGCACAAGACGCGCATAGCCGATCCAACTGACGAAGCCCAGCACGATCATCATATTGAACAGGCTGGGACCGACCACCGCGACCACCGCAATCGCCAGAATGAGGAACGGAAAGGCGATGACGAAATCGACCGTGCGCATGACGAGGCTGTCGATGATCCCGCCGAAGTAGCCGCTGATCGCGCCGAGGGTGACGCCGATTGTCCCGGCGATGCCGACGACGATGAAGCCGACGACCAGCGAGATGCGCGTCCCGTAGATCAGGCGGCTGAGCAGGTCGCGCCCCAGGTCGTCGGTGCCGAGCAGGTGTTCCGGCGTGTTCGGCGGCTGAAGCGGATAGAGCAAATCCAACTCGTTGGGATCGTGGGGCGCGATCCAGGGGGCGGTAACCGCCGTGAGCGCCAGCAGGACGAGGACGAGGACGCCCAGCATCGCGGCGCGGTTGTGACGAATCTGTCGCCAGATGTCCAGCCAGATCGACCGGGTGTTCGCCTTTTCAGTGTTTACCTTCTCCAAGACCAGGGTGCGCGCCATAAGCCGATGCCTCTGCTGGGTTAGTTGTAGCGAATACGCGGGTCAATGACCGCGTACAGAACGTCGACGACCAGGTTGACCAACACGAAAATGGTGGCAAAGACCAGCACGCACGCCATGATGACGGGATAGTCGCGCCGCCAGATGGCATCAACGGTGAAGCGCCCCATGCCGGGCCAGGCGAAGACCGTTTCCACGATCACCGCGCCGCTGAGCAAGCTGGCGAACTGAAGACTCAGGATGGTGAGTACGGGGATGAGCGCGTTGCGCAGCCCGTGCCGGAGCGTCACCACGCGCGGACTCAGTCCCTTCGCCCGCGCGGTGCGCATGTAATCCTGATCCAGCACTTCGAGCATACTGGAGCGCGTGACCCGCGTGACCAGCCCGGTGAGGCTGGTGCCGAGCGTGAGCGCCGGCAGAATGAGCGACCTGAGTTCGTCGAGCAGCCCGCTGCCGCGCCCCACACTGGGAAGCCAGCCCAGCGACAGCGAAAAGATGAGGATGAGCATGATGCCGACCCAGAAGTTGGGCATCGACACGCCGAACAGGCTGATGCCCATCGCCAGGTTGTCGACCAGCGTGCCGCGCTTTTGCGCCGAGATCACGCCCAGCGGGATGGCGATGACGACGACCACCAGCATCGTGGCGATTGCCAGCTCCATCGTGACCGGAAAGCGCTGGAGAATGTCGGGACCGATCGGGCGCTTGGTGCTGATCGAGCGCCCCAGGTCGCCCTGAACGAGATTGCCGAGGTAGCGCAGGTACTGGGTGGGCAAGGGATCGTCGAGACCGAGTTCCGCGCGGATGCGCGCCGCCTGCTCCGAGTTCATGTTTTCGGGGTCGAGACCGTACATGGCAGCGACCGGGTCACCCGGAGCGAGGTGGAGCAGGATGAACGTAAACAGCGAGACGGCTAGAAGCATCGGAATCAGCAGCAGCAGCCTCCGGGAAACGAGCTTCGACATCGAAAGTTCTCCCTGAAGCGAAATGTATGCAGATTAGGGATCGGGGCTTGCCGAATAACGATGCAGCCGCTGCGCGCTCACATGCTGCCGATCATTTCGGATCGTCCGCGTCGCTTTCCATGTGGGCGTACAGGTGCTGTACCGTCCCTTTATCGAGAATATGCTGCTGGATCAGCTCGCCAGCCAGCTTACCGTCGCCGTCCGTCAGGGCTTGCAGGATGTCCAGGTGCTGGCGCATCTCGGTCTCCGCCAGCTCGACGCGCTCGGTCTCGGAGAGTTCGACATAATAGATGTAGGTCGGCATGAACTCCCAGAGCTGTTCCAGCAGGCGAATCAGGTGGCGCTTCCGGGTCGCCCGGATAGGAATCCAGTGAAACTGGCGGTTCGCCTCGCGGGTGGTCTCGAATTCCTTGAGGTCGGCATGAGCGACGGTGAGCGGCAGTAATTCGCGCATTTTCGCCAGCTCGTCCGCCGTCAGATTCCCGGCTGCCAGCTCGAACGCCCACGATTCCAGCTTGGCGCGGATCATGTAGACCTCTTCGATCTCGGCGGGCGAGACCGACGCCGCCCGAACCCCCTTGTACGGGACTTCGACGGCTAAGCCTTCCGCCGTCAACCGGGTGAGCGCGTCGCGCACCATCGTGCGGCTGACGCCGAGTTCTTCGGCGAGCGTGCCTTCGCGCAGCCACTCGCCCCGCTTGATGCGCCGGTAGACGATCGCCTTACGAATGGCGTCGTAGACAAAATCCGACTTCCGGGAAATCTCGGTCAGTTGGGTGATCGTCTCTTGATCGAAATAGTCAGTCACGGTTTCCTCCAATGCCGGGCGGCTTTCGACGCGGGTCGAAAGCGCGCTCAACATCCCGTACAATGTCTTTCGCATACAATGTACAAAGATCGTAGCATAGGTTTGCTCCTCATCAAAGTTACCCGTTCAATCCGGTCAATCCGGCTGTGAAAGCGCCGTCAGATTGTCGATTGCCAGCGGCGGCAGCGCGTCGGCAGGCTGGAAGCCGAACACCGTGCTGAAAAAGGTCAGCTCCGCCTGGTGCGTGCGGACGTTGGTTTCGTAGCGACGAAACCCGTGCGACTCGCCCTCGAACTCCAGATACGCGGTCGGGATGCCGCGCCGGCGCACGGCATTCGCCACGAACTGCGACTGGTTGGGCGGCACGATTTTGTCGTCCATGCCCTGAAACAGGATGAGCGGCGCGCGAATGGCGTCGGCGGAGTCGATGGGCGAGCGGCGGCGATACAGGTCGCGCTGCGCCGGGTAGGCGCCGACCAGCGTTTCGCAGTAATGCGACTCGTACTTGTGCGTTTCCTTATGGAACACTTCGAGATCGCTGATGCCGAAGTGGCTGGAGCCAGCGGCGAAGAAGTCGCGGAACGCCAGCGCCGCAAAGGTGGTGAAGCCGCCCGCGCTGCCGCCGCGCACGATGGTGCGGTTCGGGTCTGCCAACCCCTGAGCGATCAGGCAGCGGGCGGCGTTGATGGCGTCGTCCACATCGACTACGCCCCACTGCCCCCACAAGCGCTGGCGGTAGGCGCGCCCGTAGCCGGTGCTGCCGCCGTAATCCACGTCCAGATAGGCGAAGCCCCGGCTCGTCCAGAACTGGATGCCGAGGTTGAAGCCGACGCTGGCGGAGCTGGTCGGTCCGCCGTGTACCTCGACGATCAGCGGGGGACGCTCGTCCACCGGGGCGGCGTAGTCGCGGTTGGCGGGCGCGTAGTAGACGGCGTGCGCGGTCAAGCCGTTTTCGGTTGGGAATTCGATCTGGGTTGGCGCGGAAATGTAGCCGTCCAGCCCGATCCGTTCGGACGAGCGCAGGATGGCGCGCACCTGCCCGCTGAGCAGGTCGATCCTGAGCAGACATAGCGGCTCGGTGGGCGAAGCCGCCACCACATAGGCGGCGTCCGGGGTCACGGCGGGCGCGGCGAAGTAGGTGTAATCGAGCGGAAGCTCGCGCAGGCTGCCGCTTTCGGTGTCGAACAGCCCGACGCGCCGCACCCCCAGACGCCGATAAATGCCGAGGATGTGCGAGGCGGAGCCAACCCGCGCCGCCCGAAACGGGCGATCCATCTCGGCTTCTATCGGCGCGAGGGGCGTGATGTCGCCGTCGCGCCAGCGGTACAGATTCCACCAGTTCGAGCGATCTGAGCAGAAGATCAGGTCGCCATCCGGCGACCATTCCAGCGAGAGGATCGATTCGTCGGCTTCGGGCACGATTTCGCGCACATTGGTAAGCAAACCGTCGTCGTTCACGTCGGCAAGCCAGACGCCGCTGGTGTAGAAGCGCATGTGCGGGTGATTCCAGGCGAACCACGCCAGCCTGCGCCCGTCGGGGCTGAGGCACGGCGTCGAGACAAAATCGGTCTGGTCGAACAGGACGGTTCCAAACGAGTCGCCCGCGCCGTCCATGCTGACGGCGGCGATGGTATGCTTCGACTCGCCGGCTGCGGTGCGATCTTCGCGCACGCACAGGATGCGCCGCCGCTGGCGGTCGAGGCTGAGATCGCCGTAGCGCATCGCGCCCGCCGCCGTGATCGGCTGCGGCTGCCCGCCGGTCGGCTGGCGGTAAAGGCGGTCGTCCGGGACGTTGGAGAAGTAAACCACGCCGGCCAGCACGGCGAAGGCGGGACCGCCGGACTCGTAGACGCGCGTCCGCGCCGAAAACGGCGGCGGCGTGACTGGCTCGGCGCGCCCGTCGTCATGGATGCGGGTGACGACGCCGCGCCCGCCCTGCTCCGGCTGAACGCGCAGGGCGTAGATTGCGTCACCGTCGGCGCACAACTGCCCGATCCACTGGGTCAGGTAGATGGGGACGGACGCCACGCGCTCGGCGGTGATGGGCGAGCGCCAGCTTCCCTAGGGAGCGATAGTCTTCACGATCATGACCATTCCTAATCCGCGTCAGCCGGAGAAATTCTCGATCACCAGTTCGGGCAGCGCGTCGGCAGGCTGGAAGCCGAACATCCTGCCGAAGAAGGCAAGCTCCGATTCCAGCACGCACACCAGATTTTCGAATTTGCGGAAGCCGTGCCCCTCGCCTGCGAATTCGATGTAGACGACCGGCACGTCGCGCCGGCGCAGCGCATCGGCGACAAACTGCGACTGGTTGGGCGGCACGACGCGGTCTTCCAACCCCTGAAAAATGATCAGCGGAACGTCGATACGGTCGGCTTTGCTCATCGCCGAGCGCTCATGGTAGAGGTCGCGCTGCTGCGGGTACGCGCCGACCAGGGTTTCGCAGTAATGCGACTCGTACTTGTGGGTTTCCTTATGGAAGACCTCGACATCGCTGATGCCGAAATGACTGGAGCCGGCAGCGAAGAAGTCGCGGAACGCCAGCGCCGCGAAGGTGGTAAAGCCGCCGGCGCTGCCGCCGCGCACGATGGTGCGGTTCGGGTCTGCCAACCCCTGCGCGACCAGGTAGCGCGCGCCGTTGACGGCGTCCTGAACATCGACCACACCCCACTGCCCGCGCAGGCGGTTGCGATATTCGCGCCCGTAACCGGCGCTGCCGCCGTAGTTGATATCGAGATAGGCGAAGCCTCGGCTGGTGAAGTACTGCACGCCCATATCGAGCGCGTTCTTGGTCGAGCCGGTCGGTCCGCCGTGAACGTGGACGATCAGCGGCGGCAGCTCGCCTTCGGGGGCGCGGTAGTCGGGGCTGCGCGGCGCGTGGTAGAAGCCGTAGGCGCTCAGCCCGTTCTCGGTGGGGTAGGCGATGTGTTTGCCGGGCGAGATGTAGCCAGCGTCGATGGCGTATTTCACCGAGCTATCCAGCACGGTCGTCTGCCCGGTTTTCAGGTCAAGCCGGACAAGCGAGCGCGCCTGCGTCGGCGAGGCGGCGATCAGATAAGCCGAATCGCCAACCACTTCCAGCCGGATGATG
>JADLHH010000104.1 GCA_020848855.1 Anaerolineae bacterium
GAAGCGATGATCACGGGCGAGTCCAAACCGGTGGGCAAAGAACCCGGCACGCAGGTGATTGCGGGGACGATCAACGGCGATGGCAGCCTGCGCGTGCGTATCACTGCAACCGGCGACGACACGGCGCTTGCCGGGATCATGAGGCTGGTGCAGGAAGCACAGAACAGCAAGTCGAACACGCAAATCCTCGCCGATAAGGCGGCAGGCTGGCTGTTCTACATCGCGTTGGCGGTGGCGGCAATCACCGCCGTGCTATGGATCGCGGCAATCGGCTGGCAGCTTGAGGTGCTGGAGCGGGTCGTCACCGTCCTGGTGATCGCTTGCCCGCACGCGCTTGGTCTGGCGATCCCGCTGGTGGTGGCGATCAGCACGTCGCTGGGGGCGCGCAACGGTATCCTGGTGCGCGACCGGCTGGCGCTGGAAGCTGCCCGCGAGATCAACACAGTCGTCTTCGACAAGACCGGCACGCTCACCGAAGGACGCTTCGGCGTGGTCGGCATGGCGACTGCGGAAGACTGGGACGAGGCGCGTGCCCTGTCGCTAGCGCTGGCAATTGAAGGCGACTCCGAACACCCGATTGCGCGCGGCATCCGCGAACAGGCTGAAGCGCGCGGCGTGCAGCCCGTAACGATCAGCGATTTCGAGGCGCTCAAGGGGCGCGGCATCAAGGTCAGCTACGACGGCAAGGCGGCTTACGTCGGCGGACCGCGCCTTCTGGAAATGCTCGACCTGACGGCGCAAGCTGAGATCGCCGCCTTCACGAAACAAGCAGAGGATAAAGCGCAGTCAGTGGTCTATCGGATCGCTGAGGATAAGATCGCCGCTGCCTTCGCGCTGGCGGACGTGATCCGCCCGGAGAGTAAGCAGGCAGTTGATCGGCTGCACGCGCTGGGGATCGAAGTCGCCATGCTGACCGGAGACAGCCAGGCGGTCGCGCAAGCGGTCGCGCGGGAACTCGGCATCGACACTGTGTTCGCGCAGGTGCTGCCCGAAAACAAAGATCAGAAGATCAGCGAGCTACAGCAGCGAGGTAAGAAAATCGCCATGGTCGGTGACGGAGTCAACGACGCGCCTGCACTCACCCGCGCCGATATTGGCATCGCCATCGGTAGTGGAACGGACGTTGCTATCGAGTCCGCCGGGATCATCCTGGTCAAGAGCAATCCGCTCGACGTGGTCAAAGTCTTCGAGCTGAGCCGCGCTACCTACCGCAAGATGATCCAGAACCTGATCTGGGCGACCGGCTACAACGTGGTGGCGCTGCCGCTGGCTGCGGGTATCCTCGCGCCAGTTGGAATCTTGCTTTCCCCGGCGTTGGGTGCAGTGCTGATGTCATTGAGCACCGTCATCGTCGCTATCAACGCGCAGGAACTGCGCCGCGCCGACCTTTCAGCACATACGGCGTAGGTAGCCACTCGACGAATCAAAACGGCTGTCCGCGTGACAACCGAAGCCGTGACGGTGGCTTTGCAGCCCGGTCTGTTGAAGCTGGATCAGGATGCCGGCGGTATTGCCGAGAGCTGAACGGTCAACCGATTTTTCTCTCAAACCTGTTTCTGTAGGGCTGGTGGGACTCGAACCCACAAGCTCTTCCGAGCGGATGATTTTAAGTCATCTGTGTCTGCCATTTCACCACAGCCCCGCGAGCGCCGTGATCGTGAAATCATCGTCGCTCAGAAGGAAGTGTAGCAGTAACATTTTTCAGCGTCAACTACGGGCGCTCCGGCAGCGCTTCAAGCGTTTCGAGCATCCATCCCAGCGCCGCGCTGGCGCTGGCTTCCTTGATCGTCACACGGTCGCCTGCCCACATATGCCGCTGTACCTGCGGCGGCTGCCCGCGCACCTTCAGCCCAATATAGGTCAAGCCGACCGGCTTCTCCGGTGTCCCGCCGCCCGGTCCCGCGATCCCGGTAATGCTCACGGCGATATCGGCGTCGAACAGGGCGCGCACCCCTTCGACCATCTCCGCTGCCGTCTGCTCGCTGACCGCCCCGTGCGCGACTAGCGTCGCCTCGCGCACGCCGATCAGCTTCTGCTTGGCTTCGTTCGAATAGGTCACCACGCCGCCCAGCACGTATCCCGAACTGCCCGCAATGTTGGTCAGCCGGTGCATGACCAGCCCGCCCGTGCACGATTCGGCGGCGCACACCGTCCAGCCGCGTGCGGTCAGCCGCGCCCCTACCTGCGCTTCCAGTGTTGGTTCCATAGCGTTTCCTCCCCGACCTAAATCCTATCCCACCCTGCCGATTCCGCTAATGTGCAAAGGTAGGGATAGGGTTATAATGTGGGATAACAGCCTGGCTCTATGGGATAATGAGGGATATTCTGCCGCATGGGGTACTGGGGTTGGCGTCCACTGATCTGTGGGCTTTTTATCAGCACCTGGGTGGCAGGATGCAATATCGCCACCGACAATGCCGCTTCCTCTCCCAGCGCCCCGCCCAGCGCTTACCCGAATGTGACCCTGACCGTCGGACGATTACCCACCGCGCGAGTCTCTGCCGCGCCCACGCGGGCTGCCCCCACGCGCGTCGTCGCGTCTGCTTCCAGCCCGACTCCTGCGCATTATGTCGTCCAGCCCGGCGATGACTGGGCAGCCATCGCCCAACACTTCGGTGTCAGCCTCGAAGCGCTGCACAGCGCAAACAGCGAGGCTGCCACCCTTACCCCCGGTCAAACGCTCGTCATTCCCCTCCCCACGCCGCCGCCCCTTCTGGTTTATCCGCCCACCTGCTACGAAACCCGCCCGAATAACCTACTTTGTCTGGGGCGCGTCGATAATCTGCTCGACTACCCAGTCGAGAGTGTCGCTATCGAAGTCCGTCTGGTTGGTGTTGACGGCGCAGTTTTTCTCAGCGGCAGCACGCTGGTCGAGCAGGCGAGTATTCCTTCTGGCAGTTTCGCGCCCTATCAGGCGACGTTTGAAGCCGAGAGCGGCACGATTGCCAGCGCCGATGCCAGCCTGATCAGCTCCACGCGCGGCGAAGAAGACCGCTTCGTCTCGCTGCAGATTGAGGAAGTCACCGGTGAACTGCGCGACGGGCGCATCCTCGTCAGCGCGAGCGTATACAACGCCGGTCCCCGCGATGCCGAAATCCTGCGCGTGTTCGTCACGCTGCTGGACGGCGCGCAGCGCGTCATCGGCTACCGCGTCGTCACGTTCGACGAGACGGTCATGCTCGGCGCCGGCGCGCGCCTGCCGTTGAATGTCGAGGTGACCCCGCAGGTGCTGGAAGCGACACCCGAATACGCGCTGTACGTCGAAGCGCGCCCCGCCGAAGAATAGCGCCCGCATCTTCTCTTGGCGGCTTGGCGGTTCATCAATTCGCTTTTGCGGTTTGATGCGTTTGCCCAGCATTGGGCGAATCCTACTGCGTAGGACAAACGCCGCTGGACTCCCACTCGCGCCGCCGCTATAGTAGTCGC
>JADLHH010000105.1 GCA_020848855.1 Anaerolineae bacterium
GCTTCCCCTCCCCGAATTCAAGGAGGGGGAGAAAAACAGGCGCATTTGAGGGAGAATTCGCCTCTCTGTGCAAAGGTGTCGCCCCCTCAGGCGTTTACGTGGGTGAGGGGAAAACGTTCTGTCGAAGTTCATAACAGGCTCTAGTCGGCGAAGCCCAGCTTACGCACTTCGTCCCAGAAGCGCCGGACGCTGCCGAGCTTGATGTCTTCGTAACCCCGAATGATGTCCGGGAGCGCTGCCACGCGGACGACCTGCGCGTAGCTTTCGGCGCTGAGCTGCGTCAGGGCATTTTCGATGAGCGCGCGGTAATCGTGAATCAGCCTGCGCTCGGCGCGGCGAACGGCAGTGTAGCCGAAGAGATCGAGCGGCGTGCCGCGCAGGCGGCGCATGGCGACCAGCAGCGTGTAGACCGGGTCGAACCAGCGCCCCAGCCTGATCTTCCTGCGAACGCCGAGCGCCCGCAAAAACGGCGGGTGGAGCAGATAGGTCGCCTGCGCGCCGCTGCCGAACGCATCGTCCAGCGCGTTCGACCGGACGAGCCGCAGGTGCAGGCGGGCGACTTCGTATTCGTCCTTGAACGCCATCAGCTTGAACAGATAGCGGGCGACCGCTTCGGTCAACTGGGATTCGCCGGGCATGACGGTTTGTTCGGCTTGCCAGACGCGCCGGACGAAGGCGGCGTACTGGCGCGCGTAGGCGAGGTTCTGATAAGCGATCAATTCGGGGATGCGGATTTTCAGCAGCGCCCGGACGCTTTCGCCGACAGCGGTCTCGTCGATCAGGGCGTGTGCTTCGGCGGACGCCTCAGTGCTTAACGGCGGCGCGTCCGAAGGCTCGGCGGGGGCTGCCGTGAGCGACTGCGCCCACTCCGGTTCGGCGACCAGACGACGCCCCACCCGGAACGCCTGCGTGTTCATGGCGACCGCCACGCCGTTGAGGGCGATGGAGCGCTCGATGGAGTCGGCGCTGACGGGCAGCCCGCCCGCCTGATATGCCGCGCCAAGCACAATGATGTTCGCCGGAAGGTGGCTGCCGAAGAGCATCTCCGCGAGCGCGTCGGCGTCGAGATAAACGTTGTCCTGGGCGCGGGTGTGCCTGTCCAGCGCGGTCGTGAGCGCGTCGATGGGCGGGAAATGCACGTCGGTTTTGCGCACCATCGCCCCGGTCGGAATCTGGCTGGTGGAAATCACAGCGAGCGTTTTTTCGCCGGCGGCGCGGCGGAGATTGTTCGGGGCGATGCCGGTGAGGATGTCGAAAACCAGATAGCTGTCGGCTTCGCCCGACATGATCATATTCGAGGTGTCATGCGGCGCGTCCATGATTTTGAGGTGGGAGACGACCGAGCCGCCCTTCTGGCTGAGTCCGGTCTGGTCGAGACCCTCGATATGCTTGCCGTCCAGCAGCGCGGCGACGCCAAGCACCTGGTTGACGGTGACGACGCCCGTCCCGCCGATGCCCATCATGTAGATATTGCCGGAGCCAGTCTCACGGCGCGGCGGCTCCGGCAGCGGGGTGTCGACGTTGAAGGCGATGGTTTTCCGCCGGCGGGATGTTTCGCCGGGGATGATGCTGAGGAACGCCGGGCAGTCGCCGTCGGCGCAGGAGTAATCCTTATTGCACGACGACTGGTGAATCTGCGTTTTGCGCCCGAATTCGGTTTCGACGGGAAAGACGCTGAGGCAGTTCGACTTGACGCCGCAGTCGCCGCAGCCTTCGCAGACCGCCTCGTTGATGTAGATGCGCGCCGGGGGTTCGGGGGCAGTGCCGCGACGGCGCATCCGGCGCAGTTCTGCCATACAATGCTGGTCGTAGATCAGCACGGTGACGCCGGGGGTGTCGCGCAGCCGGCGCTGGGCTTCGTCGAGCCGATCCCGGTGCCAGATGTCCACGCGATCCGCCCAGGACGCTTCGGCGCGATATTTGTCGGGATGGTCGCTCATGACGATGATGGACGTGACGCCTTCTGCGCGCAGCGCACGAGTGACGGCGGGCACGTCGACAGCGCCGTCGGCATCCTGCCCGCCGGTCATGCCGACGGCGGAGTTGTACAGCAGCTTGTAGGTGATGTTGACGCCCGCCGCGACCGCCTGCCGAACCGCCAGCGAGCCGGAGTGGAAGAACGTGCCGTCGCCGACGTTCTGGAACAGGTGCGGCATATCGCTGAACGGCGACGCGCCGACCCACTGCGCGCCTTCGCCGCCCATCTGCGTGACGCCGTAGGTGCTGCGATCCATCAGCATCGCCAGCGTGTGACAGCCGATGCCGCCGCCCGCAATCGAGCCTTCCGGGAGCAGGGTCGAGCGGTTGTGCGAGCAGCCGGAACAGAAATGCGGCGTGCGGGCGAGGACGGGAATGTCGATTGGGACTGCAGCGCCGTCGATGGCGGCGAGACGGTGATCGATCACGTCCGCCGGAAGACGCTGTTTGAGCCAGGGCGCGAGAAGCTGGGCGACGCGGTCGCTGTCCAGCTCGCCATAAGCGGGAACGAGCATCTGGTCGCGCGCGTCGCGCTTGCCGATCACGCGCGGGCGATCCGGCAGCGGATAGAGCGCGTCGCGGATGAAGGTTTCGATGAAGGCGCGCTTTTCTTCGACGACGAAGACTTCATCCAGCCCACTGGCGAATTCGCGGATGACGCCCGGTTCGA
>JADLHH010000106.1 GCA_020848855.1 Anaerolineae bacterium
AGATATGCCTCGATGTTCTCCCACGGGCATGTGCCGTAATGCCCACCGTGCGCGCGGAACAAGCCGAGATTGTTCAAGTCCCGGCTAACGGCGTCGGATTCGTCATCGTACCAGAATGCCATACGCACGAGCAGATTGCAGTAGTCGCGCGCGTACTGGCGATAAATATCATCTCCGGTGAGATTGTACAAGCGCTGCGCCGCCGCGACCGCGTAGCCGCTGCCGAATGTCTCGGCAATCGGCACATCCACGGCTTCGGTATAGGTGATGGTGTAGCGACGGTTAACCTCGGTGTACCGCATTTCGGTCAGCACGTACTTGAGGGACTGCTTCGCTTCGTCCAGCCAGCGCGTATCCCCTGTGCAGCGATAGGCTTCCAGCATGATGCAGGCATAGCTGCCGACCTGGAATGGCTCGCGAACCTTGCCCAGTTCGGGCAAGTCGAGCTGCATCATCGGCGTTTTCTCGTAAGCGTCGAACCACTGCGGGAAAACGTAATTGACTTTGTGCGCAAACTCGACCAGCCCGGAACACGCCATCAGCAGCTTACCCAGAACAGCAGGATTGAAATCCTCTGGCGCGGCGGCATTGTGAATCCTGGCGGTTTCGAGGTGGAACATGAAATTTTCCCACGACATTTCGACGCCGTTGACCATCGTGTTCTGCAGCCCGGCGGACTGCTGCACGCCGGATGCGCCCCAGCGCATCAGGTTCGCCTGCGGGTCGTAGAACATGGGCACATTTTGCAACTTGTGCGCCAGCATGTCGTGCTGTGCGTCGTCGGGGTGCAGGCGGTTATAGGTCAGCCACGGGGCGACGAAGTTGTTGCAGCAGGCGTAGTCCCACACCTGAAATACGTCCTTGCGGTTGAGCGTCAGGATGCGGCTCGAACGAATAGCATAGTCGGAATGCAGGCGGAACTTCTCGACGCGCACTTCGGGAAATGCCGGGGCATCGGTCCACGTCGAAGGCAGTTCAGCCCACGAAACCGTCTCACGCATCAGGTCGTCGATCACGCCGTCGGTGAAGGTTTTCCAGGTCAGCGCGTAAGGCGCAACCCGATTTTCCGGGAGCGGGGCGCTGGCAGGCAGTAAGTCGGTGCAGGCATGTATGGTCGTATCAAGCGCCTGCAGCCGGGTCGGGCGTTGTTCGCGTTCGCGGCTGAGCAGGTAGTATTCGATGACGATGTGATCAGCGGGGAGCGTGTCGCCCGATTTGGACAAGGCGTGCAAGCCCAAGCCCACCGCGTTGTCCGCGCCTATCGTGGCAACGCGATAATCCAGGAATCGGCGCAAATTATCCTTCGACATCCAGCGCGACGGCGTGGGGTCGAAGAACAGCACTGCCTCTTTACCACCCGTCCACAGGTAAGCCGCCGGAAAGCTGTTCCCCCAGCTATTCCCGCCGTAGATGCTGACGGGTCCTTGATCGAGCGTAACGAGATCATCTGGGACAGCAGGGAGCCACAGGGCAGCGGATGGCTGCGGCGTGTCAATCGTCAGCGGCGCGGTCAGGTGGCAAGTGATACGGATGCGCAGCCAGGGCGAATCGCTGCGCGCCTCGATCAGCGCATCCCAGCGATAATGCGGTTCGTGGTGCGTTCCCGTGATCAGCACCGCGACGCGCGACGCATGGTTCTCGATGAGTGCGCAGCCGTCCGGCACAAGCTCGAACAGGCTGCCGCCGAGCAGGGATTTGCCCGCGCTGAAAAACGGTTCCCACACGCCCGCCTGCCTGACGAACGTGGTGACGCGCCCGCTCTGCAAGATGATTTTCTGGTCGGCAGCGCTCAGTTCAAAACCGTCATCGAGTTCGTCGAACTCAAGCGGGAAGTTCGCAGGGGTCATCGGAATGCCTCCGGGATGCGGGTACGGTGCGGGCGCGCCTCGTTTAGAAGAGGCGCGCCCACGGTGAGACGATTCAGAAGTTACGAGGCATTCACGTCGTAGAGAACTTTCCACGTGCGCGAGAAGGCGTGACCGTAACCGCCGGACGTGACGTTGCCGATACGGTTGTTGGTGATCACCGGGTAGACGGGACCGTCCACAATGATGAAGTAGGGAATGTACGTGTGGTACCAGTCGTACAGGCGATCCATCGCCGCGGCATCTTCGGGCGTATCAGGAACGACGCTCATGATCTCGGTGTGGATGTCGTACAGTTCTTTGATCCAATCGGGTGGTTCCTGTCCCTGCGCACCGTTCGAGCTGTACCAGTCCAGCCACAACTGTCCCCAGTCGCCGTTCGGCAGGTAGTCGTGGTTGTGACGCAGACGCCACGTATTCGCGCGGTTCCAGTCGTAACGCGCGCCGACTTCGTTCGCCGCCATGCGCGGCCACAGCAGATCGGGGGCAATCTGGCGATAGTCCACCCGCAGACCGACTTCGGCAAGCTGCGCGGAGATCAGCGGCACGGGATCGAAGTATTCTTCCCACGGTCCGAGGTCGGCGTCGATGATGAAGGGCGAACCGTCGGGCAGCAGACGGAAGCCATCGGCGTCACGCGCGGTCAGCCCGATTTCGTCCAGCAGCGCGTTCGCCGCATCGGGATCGTATTCGTTGGGAACTGTTTCGGAGATCGAGCCGGTTCCGGCATAAACGTTGTCGATGATCTCCTCACGGTCGATTGCCATGTTGACCGCTTCACGGAAGCGCACATCGCTCACTACCTGCTGCCACGCCGGATTATCGCGAGTCAGGTTGATGTAGAACGCGCGCGCACCGTTGTCGTTGTACTGGTGAACTGTATAGATATCCTTCTGGTTCTGGATGAGCAGCGGGATTTCGACAAAGCTGCCAGCATACAGGTCAACCTCGCCGGACATCCCCATCAACTGCGCGGTCGTGCCTTCGGGCGCATCCACCGCCCGAATACGGTCGAAGTAGGGGAGCTGGTTGCCCGCCGCGTCGACCGCGATATAGTACGGGTTCCGCACAACCACGGCAGCGCCATCCGCGTTGGATTCGATCATCCACGCCGACAATACGGGCGTGCCGATGCGGCTGGCATCCTTCGCGTTCCAGCCGCGCACATCCTTCGCATTGAACAGATCGTACCAGTTCTCGACACCAGCGTCAGCAATCGCCTGTGCAAGCGCGGCTTCGTCGGCATAGGCGACGTGGAACTGCTTCAGGAAATGGCTGGGCTTGATGACATCGCTGTAGCCCTGGAATTCGTTCTGCATCAACTGGTCAATGAAGCCACCATATGGCGCAGGGAACGAAATTTCGAAGCTCAGGTCGTCCACAACACGAAATGTCATCGGCTCGCCATCGCGCACCGCGCCGGTGCGGAACATGACGGGCAGGCTGGGGTAAATCTCGGTGTTGAACAGCACGTCCTCAACAGCAAAACGCACATCTTCGCTGGTGACGGGAACGCCGTCCGACCACTTCATGCCCTCACGCAGCGTGAAGGTAAAGACGGTATTGTCTTCGTTGGCGGTGAAGCTGTCGATGATATACGACTGCGGCGACGAGCCGAGGTTGCTGGTCAGCCACAGCGGCTCGCGCAGCGGAACGTCAAGGCTCCAGGCGTTGACGACGCGCATTTCGGCGCTGTACTTGCCAATCTCCAGCGTCAGCAGGTCGTCCGGCATCACGGTGCCGGTTTCGATGACAACCGGGTTCGTCGGAAGGCGGTCGCAAACCGAAGGCAGCGTACCCGCAGCGACCAGTTCAGCCAGCATCGGCGACTCGTTATACTGGCAGTCCTGACCTGAAACAATGATGGTTGGGACCAGGGAGAAAACGATACAGGCGAGGAAGATCAGCCTCAAGGACTTCTTAAGCATGTCATGCTCCTTAAAAGCGTAAATTATTGTCGTTATTAGCGTGAAACGTTTACGACTAGAGCGGGCTTCTCCTTTTCAAATGCCTGGTATACCAAGAGCGCAGCGAACTGAATTGATTATGTTATCCTGTAATTACATCTGCACAGGGATTATAGAGCACGACCCGTTTATTTGTCAACAAAATCCGAGGAACGCGGAAAATTGCCGGGGAAATGGCGCAATTGTTTGACTTTTGCCGAAAAGCGTGACTATAATCGCCAAGCTTGTCATTATAAGATGACAGGAAAATCTCAGGCTGATTGCAGTTTTGTTGAGCGAAAAGTTCTTTCTCAGAAAATTCTGGAGCAGACATCCTCATGACGTCCGTCACCCTGAAACAAAGTCTCGACGAACTCGACCGTATATCGTTTAATCCCGCGCCTTCGCCCACGCAGGGAGACGCCCTCCCCCTGACCTTGCAGCCCGGCGTGGCAGCGCACCCACAGGGAACGCTCATGCTGTCGCTCGACGGCGAATGGGAAATGGCGGAAGCGGGTGACGATGCATCCCGGCTGCAGGGCGCGTGGTCGGATGCCATCCCGGCGATAGTTCCCGGCAGCGTGCAAACCGCGCTGCTGGCGGCGGGTAAAATCCCCGATCCATATGTAGGGCACAACGACGAGATCGCCCGTGCCGAAGGGCGCAAAACGTGGTGGCTGCGGCGAACGTTCCTGCGCCCGGACACCGAGAACGGCAGCGAGCTTGTCTTTGGGGGCGTGTGCGACTCGTGCCGCGTGTGGCTGAATGGCGCGGAGCTTGGCAGCCATAAAGGCATGTTCGGCGAATTCCGCTTCCCGGTGAGCGACAAGCTGCGCAAGGGCGAAAATACGCTGGTCGTCAAACTCGATCCCGCGCCTTACCGGCTGGGCACGAACCAGCCCAACGACTTCTTCAAGGATATGAACGTCGGCTGGCTCGACTCGGTGGTCATCAACAATATTTTCGGCTGGCACTACATCAACCTGCCGACGATTGGCATCTGGCGCTCGGTCACGCTTCAGGAAACACCCGCCGTCGCGCTGGAAAATCCCTTTGTCGCTACAGTGGACGCCAATGCCGGGATCGCGCGTCTGCGTGTGACGCTGAAAGGCGCATCTGCACCGACGGGGCGATTGACCGGAACCCTCACGCCTGAGAACTTCGAGGGTGACGTCCTCCACTTCACGGCGCAGGTTCAGGGGGCGGACAGCCTACTGTACGAGTTCACAATCCCCGACGCGCGCGCATGGTATCCGGTCGATCACGGCGCGCCGAACCTGTATCGCCTCGCGCTCGCATTCGAGCCGGACGCGGGCGCGTCGGACTACAAGGAAATCACGTTTGGATTGCGTACAATCGAGATGCGCCCGCTGCCCGCAGGTCCCGACCCGGAACTGTACAACTGGACGTTCGTGATCAATGGCAAGCCGATGTTCATCAAGGGCGCGAACTGGTGCACGATGGACGCTCTGCTCCGTTTCGACCGCGAGCGCTATGACCGCTTCCTCAGCCTCGCACGGGACTCGCACATCCAACTGCTGCGCGCGTGGGGCAGCGGGATGCCCGAAACCGATGATTTCTTCGACCTCGCCGATCGCTACGGCATCATGGTGATGCAGGAGTGGCCCACCGCGTGGAACAGCCACGAGATTCAGCCGTATGACCTGCTCGAAGAAACGGTGCGCTACAACACCCTGCGCCTGCGCAATCACCCGTCGCTGGTCATGTGGGGCGGCGGCAACGAGTCGGACAAGCCGTTTGGCGAAGCCATCGACATGATGGGACGCTACAGCTACGAACTGGACGGGACACGCCCATTTCATCGCGGCGAGCCGTGGGGTGGGAGCATCCACAATTACGACGTGTACTGGGGACGCCAGCCGCTTCAGCGCAACCTGAGCCTCAAATCGGCATTCATCGGCGAATTTGGGATGGCGTCGCTGCCCAACATCGAAACGGTGAAGCGCTACCTGCCCGAAAATGAGTGGGATGCGTGGCCGCCCGCCATCGACAGCGCGTTCCTGCACCGCCTGCCCGTCTTCAACCTGAAGGGCGACATGGCGATCATGAGCAGCTACGTGCCGGACTGGGTTCCGAATACATCACTGGAAAACTTCATCTTCGGGATGCAAATGGCGCAGTCAACCGCGATCCGGCACACGCTGGAACTGGCACGCACGCGCTATCCAGAAGCGACCGGAGCGGTCTACTACAAGCTGAACGACAACAACCCGGCGGCGGCATGGTCAAGCGTTGATTGGTACGGCGTGCCCAAGCTCGCCTATCACATCCTGCGGCAGGCGTTTCGCCCGCAGCACGCCTGCATCCTGTTCCCGCGCCTGTCGATGGTGTGCGAAGCGGCAGCGCTGCCCGTGTTCCTGCTCGATGACAACGACCTGCTCAGGAACGCGGGCGCGTGGCAGGTGGTCGCGCGCGCCTTCAACAACCAGCTTGACGAAGTGGCACGGGCAGAATTCGCCGGCTCTGGCGCAATCGTCCAGGTGCGTAAGCTCGGCGAATTCACGCTGACGGCGGAACAGACCAACAGCAGCCCGCTCCTGATCGTCTGTGAACTCAGGGTAGATGGACGGCAGGTGGATCGCACTTTCTACTGGCTGAACTACACGGCAGTTCAGGGGTCGCTGCTCAGCCTGCCGAGAACCACGCTCAAAACAGAAGCGATCAGCGATAGCGCGTTGAGAATCACCAACACCGGTGCAAAGCCCGCCGTCGCGGTGCAGTTCGCCTGCCCGGAAATATCGCATCTGTTTACCGCGCAGGACAGCGTTCTGTGGCTGGATGTGGGAGAAAGCCGTACGATTGAGGTGAATCGCACGGATGGTGTGGGCGTTACGGCGTGGAACGCTTAAAGCGTATTTTTTGAGGATGATTTTATGGCAGCGCTGGAACAAACCAGCCCGGCTGATCCGCAGCCGCTTCTGGAAGTGAAAGATTTGCGCGTCCACTTCGACCTGCCGGAAGGCACGCTCAAGGCGGTGGATGGGATTAGCTTTCGTATCTCGCAGGGCAAAGTGGTTGGGCTGATCGGCGAAAGCGGCTGTGGCAAGTCGATCACCGCGCACTCGCTCATGAAGCTGCTGCCGAAAACGGCGCGCATCGCCAGCGGCGAGATCATCTACCATCGCAGCCGCAGCGAAGTCGTAGACCTCGCGACGATGAATGCTTCCGGGCGCGAGATTCGCGGGATGCGCGGCAAAGAAATCAGCATGATTTTTCAGGAGCCGATGACGAGCCTCTCGCCCGTTCACAGTATCGGCAACCAACTGACCGAGTCGATTCTGCTGCATAAGACACCCGTCAAGAGCGAAGCGCAGGCGCTCGCCATCGAGATGCTGGAACGGGTGCATATCTCCAACCCGGAGCAGCGGATGCGCGAATACCCACACCAGCTTTCCGGGGGGATGCGCCAGCGGGTTATGATTGCCAGCGCGCTGTCGTGCAACCCGCGCCTGCTGATCGCCGACGAGCCGACGACCGCGCTGGACGTGACCGTGCAGGCGCAAATCCTCGACCTGATCGCCGAACTGCAAGCACAGAATCACATGTCGGTGCTGTACATCACCCACAACCTGGGCGTCGTCGCGGAAATTTGCGACGAAATTCTCGTGATGTATCTGGGCAAGATCGTCGAATATGGGGACGTTCGAGCCGTTTTCAGAAATCCGCTGCATCCGTACACGCAGCGGCTTGTGGCATCGACGCCGAGGCTGGGGCATGGAGCGGAGCGTCTGAGCACTATTGAGGGGAATGTCCCTACGCCGATCAATCTACCCAGGCGGTGCGGTTTCGTCACGCGCTGCCCTGTCGCCATGAACGGCATCTGCGACGTGTCGGTTCCGGCGCTGGTCGAAGTCGAGAAGGCGCACTTCGCGCGCTGCTTTCTCCACAGCAAAGAGGTTGACGCATGATGACCGCGACGAGCACCGAAACAGCGCGCAGGAACGTCATCCTGCGGGTAGATGGGCTGAAGAAGTATTTCCCCATCGAAAAAGGCTTTCTGCGCCGCATCACCGGGCATGTCCATGCCGTAGACGGCGTGAGCTTCGAGATTTACGAGGGCGAAACACTCAGTCTTGTCGGCGAGTCCGGGTCGGGCAAGACGACGGTAGGACGCTGCGTGCTGCGCGCCATCGAACCCACCGCCGGCAGCGTCCAGTTTCGCAGCGCATCGGGCGAACTGGTCGAAATGACAACCCTGAACGCCCCCACCCTGCGCGCGATTCGCCGCCGCACCAGCATGATCTTTCAGGACCCATTTGCCTCGCTTGACCCACGCTGGACGGTGCGGGATATTGTGGCAGAGCCGCTGCGGCTGGCGAAAGCCGTGCCGCGCCGCGAAATCGATACGAGGGTGTCAAACCTGCTCCACACCGTCGGGCTTGATCCGCGCTACATGCACCGCTACCCGCAGGCGTTCAGCGGTGGGCAGCGGCAGCGTATTGGCATCGCGCGGGCGCTGGCAACCGAGCCGAAGCTGATTATCGCCGACGAACCGGTCTCGGCGCTGGATGTGTCCATTCAGGCGCAAATTCTCAATCTGCTGCGCGACCTGCGCGACAAATTCGGGCTTGCCTACCTGTTCATCGCCCATGACCTGAGTGTGGTCGAGTACATTTCAGACCGCGTCGCCGTCATGTACGTTGGGCGCATAGTCGAGCTTGCGCCAAAGCGCGAGTTGTTCGCCTTTCCGAAGCATCCATACACCGAGGCGCTGCTGTCGGCGGTTCCGTCGGTCGATCCTGAAGCGCGCCGCGAGCGCATCAACCTGCGTGGGGAGATTGCCAATCCTGCCGCGCCGCCGTCGGGCTGCCACTTTCACCCGCGCTGCCGCTACGCGCAGGACATCTGCAAGCAGAAAATTCCCGTCTGGGAAGAAGTGCGTCCGGGGCATTATGCTGCCTGCCACTTCGCGCACGAGCTAACGCTGCAAGGCGCGTGACCAATTATGACCGTCATCCGTCTCCAAAACGACCTGCTTGCAGCGTGCTTCGACGCGGAAAACGGGGCGCTCGTCTCGCTGACGCACAAACGCACGGGCTGGACAGTCGCAGGGCGTACCGAGCTTGCCCAATCCTTCGAAATGATCGTGCCGCTGCCGGAACGTCTGCTCAACCTTGTCGATGGGCGCAAACAGCGCGTCACGGCTGTGCAGCACGAAGGGCAGCGGGTGACGTTCCAGTGGGCGAATTTGCTGAGCGAACACAGCGGCACGCTCGATATCCACCTGACGTGTACGGTGGCGCTGAGCGACGAAGGGCTGTCATTCGAGGCGCACATCACCAATAGATCGCCTTACCCCGTCGAGTCGTTCGCCTATCCGTTTCTCGGCGATCTGCGCCGTCAGAGCGATCAGCTCGCGCGGGCGCACATGGGCTACGATAATCTCTACTTCAAGAGCCTGTATCCCACTTTCGATAATGAGCGCGGCTACTGGGGCACGGAAGTTCCGTTCCAGAGCATCGCCGCCCCCGAAAGCCCCTTCGTGCTCATCCTGGGCGCGGGCGAGGGGCTGTACGCCGGCTGCCACGATATCACGGCGAAAGAGCGGGTCGAATTTCAATTCCGGCTGAAGCCCGGTTTCGGCAAAGTTGGGCGTGTGCCGCCCGGCGAAACACTCAACGGAGAACCCGTTCGCACGGAATTCCTGGTGACGCACTTCCCGTTTGTGCAGCCGGGGGAAACGTACACGACTTCGCCCATTGTGCTCACGCCGTTCACGGGCGACTGGCATGGGGGTGTGGACATATATAAGGCGTGGCGCGCCACCTGGATGACGCTGCCGGTCATTCCCGACTGGCTGAAGGATGTTCATGCCTGGCAGCAGCTTCAGATGTCCTCGTGGGGCGACACGCTCAACTACCGCTACACCGATCTGGTGCAGATCGGCAAGGAATGTCGCGCGCATGGTATCAGCGGCATCCAACTGACAGGCTGGACACTCTACGGGCAAGATGGGCGTCTGCCGATTCACGATCCCGATCCGCGCATGGGTACATCGGACGAACTGAAAGCAGCGCTAGCGGAAGTGCAGCGCATGGGCGTGAAGGTCGTCCTCTATCAGAAATACACCTGCGCCGATATCGGCACGGACTGGTATCAGCGCGAGCTGCACCGTTATGCCAGCAGGGATATCTTCGGCAACACGCACGGGCATGAAGGCTGGCAGTACGATACCCCCGCGCATCTGGCGGGCATCAACACGCGCCCCTACGCATGGATGTGCATGAATGCCCCGGAATGGCGCAAAGTCGCGCTGGGCGAAATCGAGAAAAGCCTCGCCTATCAGCCGGACGGAATTCTGCTCGATGAGTCGATGTGGCACGGCAAGAATGCGTTTTACTGCTTCGACCCCACGCATGGGCATCGCGTTCCCGCCTACAACTTCGCGGGCGACGCCGATTTCGAGCGCGAGTTAGTACAGTTGCTGGCGCAGCACGACGGCAGCCTTGTGCTGGCAGGGGAAGGACCCTACGACCTGCAAAACCGGCACTACGGCTTGACCTATCACCGTACGCATGGCGAACACGTCCCGGTCATGCGCTATATCGACCCGCACCTTCCGATGATGAACTGGGCGTATGGCTACAACGACCGCGAGAACATCAACCTGAGCCTGCTCTATCGCTACATCATCAGCTACGAGCCGCGCCATTTTCGCGGGCATCTGGACGAGTTCCCGCTCACGCTCGAATATGGTAAGCGGGTCGACTCGCTGCGCCGCCGGTATCGAAGCTACCTGTGGGATGGCACCTTCACCGACACGCTCGGCGCGCAGGTCACCGTTGAGGACAAGCCGCATCGCCTCTACTCGGTATTCAGGGAGCGTGATACCGGGCGGATTGCCGTTGTCGTCGTGAACGCGCGCGACGAGGAAATCAACGCGGACGTGGCGCTTTCCACAGCGCTTGATACCGTTTGGGTCGCCACGCCGGAGCAGCCCGAACCGGTATCGTCGCCGCCGCGTGTTCGCGTTCTGCCTCGGTCAGCGGTG
>JADLHH010000107.1 GCA_020848855.1 Anaerolineae bacterium
ACTCGTGCCAGATGCGGCACGCCTCGACTTCAAATTCGACCGGACGTTTTTCGCCAGTGACGAGATTGTGCGTGACACAGTCTTCCGCCAGCATCTGCCGGAGCTGGTCGGTATCGCCCGCACTCCACGCCGCATGGTAACGGCGCATGAGCGCCTTGTTCGCCTCGTTCGTCATGGTCTGCTCCCTGCTGTTTCAGGCGCAGTAGACCCACGCCTCGCGTCCGCTGTGCAGCCGCACGCGAATGCGCCGGTAATCCGCGCCTTCGTAAATGTCCATCTGTGCCAGTTCCGCCGCTGTTACGTCGAGCACGCGCCCGCTGACCGCCGCACCTGCTGTTTCGACGGCAATCGGGTAGACACTGCCGCCGATGGTGATCGACGATTTGAAATAGCCGTCCAGCGTATCCGGCGAGCCTGCGGTGACGCGCCCGAACACTCTGGACTGAACTTCCGGGTCCTGCAGCGTCCCGTAGACGAACAGCGATTCGGTCATGATGGGTAACCCCGGCGTACGGCAAATAGAATAAAGGCGCAGGCTCACATCGTGCAGATGCGAACCGCGCCCCCTATTTTACCCACAGATGACCCGCTGGTACGCCGTCGTGCTTTAGCGGTTATCTTCGTCAGTGAGGTCTTCGACCTTCTTCTTGACGCTGCCAGCAGCATTTTTGACATCCTGCTCGATCGCGTCGACTTCGTCACGGACGATCTCGATCTTGATGCGGGCGACCAGCGCGCCGATGACGGCGAGGGCTGCCAGCACGGGACCAAAGAAGATCACCAGCGCGCCACCGGCAACCGCGCCGAAGGTCAGCGGGATTTCCAGCAGGGTACGCCCATCCGGGTTACGGATGATGAGGCGGCGGATGTTGCCTTCTTCGATCAGTTCCTTGACGCGCTCGACCAACTGGCTGCCCGCAACTTCCAGCTCTTCATTGAAGGTGCGCTGCTGACCGTCGTTCGGGTTTTCGTTCTTGGGCGTAATCTGGCTATCGTTGTTACTCATCTCGTCTGCTCCTTGCAAGCACTCTGAATGTGGTTAACTGATTCTGAATACGTAGCGACTGACGGAAAAGTTGCATATTTCATTTTACATTATAGCAGAGAACAGGACGAATTTGCGATTTCGCGTGGAATTAGGCTCTCGACTATAATCTAAAGGGATTATCAACGCAGGTGGAGGGCGGGGATGAAAAAGACACATCAAGCCACAGCACTCGTCGTCGTACTAAGCGCGATGCTGGCGCTGGTCTTGATGCCGATACTCAGCGCGCAGGCGGAGTCGGGCATCAACTGGAATGCTTCGTACTATAACAGCACCGACCTTTCCGGCGCGGTCGTGTATACCGAAACGCTGCCCAGCGGAGTCGACATCAACTGGGGAACCGGGTCGCCCAACCCTGCCGTCAACGTCGACAACTGGTCGGCGCGCTTTACTTCGGTGCAGACGTTCAGCGGTGGCACGTATGAATTCGTGATCTCGTCGGATGACGGGGTGCGCGTCTTCATCGACGGCGTGCTGATCCTCGACAAGTTCATCGGGCGGGTGCTGACGACCGACCGCGTCCCGCAGACACTTTCCCCCGGCGCGCACTCGATCACGGTCGAGTACGTGGAGTTTGTCGACCAGGCGGCGCTGCGCGTGCAGTGGTTCCAGATCAGCGGTGGCGGCACGCCGGGAATCACCCCCGGCATCGGCATCACCCCCGGCATCTCGAACCTGACGCCGACCGCCGTATACACCGGACCTGCCGCGACCGTGACCGGCGCACGCGGGCTGGCGCTGCGGACCGGTCCTTACCTCGGCGCATCGTTCGTGACGACGCTGATCGGCGGCGAATCGTACCCGGTGCTGGCGCGTAACCGCGACGAAGGGACTTACAACTGGTACAAGCTGCGAGTTGGCGAACGGATCGGCTGGGCGTCCGGGCGCTTCCTCACACTCAACGTGGACTTGAACAGCCTGCCGCTGGAAGGCAGCATCTTCGATGAGATCGACGGCGCGGCGGACATTGGCGCACGGGCGTACCCCCGCGCCGTGATGAACCTGCGGATTCGCCCCAGCCTGCGGATGGCGGAAATTGGCGAAAGTCCCTGGGGCGCGGACCTGGAACTGATCGGTCGCACCGTTCAGGCGGGGGTGGACCAGTGGCTGCACGTCCGCTATAACGGCATGGTCGGCTGGATTGACGCCAAGTGGGTCACGGTGAGAGGCGAACTCTATCAGGTTCCCATCCGTTAGCCACCGGAATTTACGGAATCGCATGGGGAAGGGAGCAGGCTGCTTCCTTCCCTTTCTTTTCCCTTTTTCCCGATGAGCAGAACCTTCCCTTCTCACCCGCGCGCGCTCCCCGCGTGGCTGCAACCGCTGGTCGCGCACAAGCTGGCGCTGCTGGTCGCGTTCTGCATTCTGGTGCGCGTCGGGGCGCTGGTCGCGCTGCCCGGTATCTTCGACTTCGTTGCGACCGGCGCGATTCACGGCTCGGCTACCTTCGACATTTATGCCCGTAACCTGCTGGATACCGGCGTATACGGCGTGACCCCCGGCGTGCAGGACGCGGTGCTCCCACCGCTGTACAGCAGCGTGCTGGCGCTGGTCTACGCCATCTTCGGGCGCGGCTACTGGCAGGTCGGGCTGTTTCACACGCTGCTGGACGCGCTTTCTCTGCTGATGCTGTTTGCCATCGGCAGGCGGCTTTTTGGCGAACGTTCGACCGGGGAATGGGTTGGGTGGCTGGCGGGTCTTTTCTTTGCTGCCTACCCGTACCTGATCTTCCAGAACCTGACACTGATCGACACGCCGCTGTTCATCGCC
>JADLHH010000108.1 GCA_020848855.1 Anaerolineae bacterium
AAGCCATAGGCTTTGACGAGGGCATGAGTTTCGATCATAGTGCTGAGTGCCGAGTGCGGAGTGCTGAGTAAGAGCAAGAAGCATGTTCTCGAACTCTAGCATAGATGTGAAGGCTTAGAAAACTGTTCTTCGTCTGCTCAGTGGAGTACGAAACTCAGTACTCGGCACTCAGCACTCAGCACTTTACTTTTTCCTTTCCATCAACGCGGCGAGGCGCGTCTTGAGCGCGGCACGCTGCTGCTGGTAAGCGTCGTCGGGGATTTGCCCGGCGGCGTGGTCGGTATCGAGTTCGGCGATCTGGCGGATCAGAATGTCGATCACCTGCTGGTCGCCGGCACGGTTGCGCACGGCGATGAGGTACAGCCCGCCGACCAGCAGCCCGATGATGACCAGCGCGCCGACGATGATCAGCGGCAGGCTGGTGGATGAGACGACCGGCGCGCTGCGGTCGGCGTTCTGGGCAGCGGTCAACCCTTCGCCGCTGACTTCATAGCGCAGCACGTCGCCGGGCTGGAGCGTCAACTGCCCACCGTAGCTCTGGTACTGGGTATTGCCGACCGTCTCTATGTTGAGCATCGGAAGCTGATCGCTGGTCACTCGGATGGTGGGCGGGTTGAGCAGCAGGCGGACGGGTCCATCGACGGCGTAGGTCATTTGCTGCTCGATGATCGCATCGTTGTTGTACGGGATCAGGTAGATCAACTGGACGATGTGATCTTCGCCGGGAATGACCGGGATCGTGTCGTAGACCACGAAGTTATCCTGATCGATGACGTAGCGGTCGCCGCTGTCGCCGAAACCGGCGACAATCGCGCCGGGGGGCAGGGCGATCACGACCGAGATCGGCTGCCCGCTGGTGGTGGTCTGGCTGCTGGTGAAGGCGCGGTCGGATGTGTTGGCGAAGCTGAACACCTGCGCCACCTGCAGGCTGTCCCCGACGACCGTCACCTGCGAAACCAGCCCGGTGATCTGGATCACGTCCGGGTCTTCGGTCAGGTCGTAGATGGTGATCGGCAGGTCGAGCGCGCCATCGGCGGCGTCGGTGGCAAGCGCATCGCCGCTCAGCAGCGTGCTGGCGAAGATGCGGTCGCGGTAGGTGACGGTGGCGACATAGGTACCGGCGGGGTCGAAGGACACATCGGCGAGGGCAAAGCTGCCGCCAGCGTCGGCGCTGGCGGTCTGCTGCGTCCGGTTGAGGCTGGCGTCGAAGCTGTACAGGATCACCGGCAGGTCGGCGGGGACGACGCCGGTTGCCGTGCCGTTGGTGATCTGCCCGGCGGCGGTGACGGTCGCGGGGCTGGCTTCCTGGGTCGAGGCTGGCGCTTCCGCCGTCACTTCGACGGTCATGCCGATGGCGTCGGCGTTGGCGAGCGCGAAGGTGCGGGCGTAGGCGACGACGTCGCGGCGCTCGCCGTCGGTGAGTTCGTCGGCGAAGGAAGGCATATCGTCGCCGCTGCCTTCGGTCACGATCTGGAATATGAGGTCGCGGCTGAGCGTCGCCATCTCACCCAGATCGGTGAGGTCGGCGGGGACGGTGGCGATCTCGTCGGCGCGCTCGCCGTCGCCCCTGCCGCCTTCACCATGACATTCGACGCAGTTGGCGGCGAAAATGTCGCGCCCGCGCGCGATCTGCTCGGCAGTGTAAGGCAGGGTGTAGGTGTACATGGCGACCGCCCAGCGCTCGGCGTCGGTGAGTTCGTCGCGCCAGGGCGGCATCAGGTGTTCGACGGTGCCGTTGGTGATGGTGTTGAACCAGGTATCGGGGCGCTGACTGCCGGATGTCGCCGGGTCGGTGAAATCGAGTGGGCGGGGCACGTCGCCGCTCTGCACGAGTTCGCCGTCGCCTTTGCCGCCGACGCCGTGACAGCGGGTGCAGTGTTCGGCAAAGATTTGCGCGCCGAGGGCGATATCGGGCGAGGCTTCCGGGCGTCCCACGTTGGTTGGCAGCGGCGTGACCGGGGGCAGCGTGGCGACGACCTGCGGCTCGCTTGACAGCCCACCGCAGCCTGCGATAAGCAGGAGACAGGCAAAAAAAAGAAACCTCTTTACCCCACCCCCCGACCCCCTCCCCGAATTCAAGGAGGGGGAGAAAACCAAGCCGGTGGAAGCGGGAACTCGCTTACGTGTGCAACGGTGTCGTCCCCTCAGCAGCCGTTGGGAGAGGGGGAGTATCTTCAACTGAAAGTGAGGTGGGATTGAAACGTCATCATGCCGAAGCGTCATGATTGCTTCCGCTGGCGGTAACGCTGGATAGCGGCTTCGATGCTGTCGTCGATGGCGCGGTCGACCGCCGCGTCGTCGGCGGGCGTGGCGGCGATCAGGGTGCGGTCGGCGATGGTGTCGAGCGCCTGAAGCACCTGCACGCCGCGCTGCGCCCAGTCCTCGCGGTCGCGGGCGTATTGATCTTCGTCGATCTTGCCGAGCGTGTGGTCTTCGTCAAGGTCGCGGATATTGCGCAGGACGCGCTCGTAATAGACCAGCAGGCGCTCGCGCTGCTTCTTCAGCAGCGGGTCTTCGTCGGTTTTGGTTTCGCGGCGCAAAAGCGGCGACCCAACCCAGATGACGACCAGAATGGCGATGAGGAGGGCGAAGATCAGTCCGGGAGTGCTCATGATTCGTTCAGTAGCTGCTCGATAAGCTGGGCAAGTTCGCTCTGGGTGACGGTGTAATCGCTTGCCGATGGGATGGGCGTGGCGAGCGAGCCGGGGTCAGGTGTCGGGTCGGGCATGACGGAATAGAAGAAGCGGCGAATGTTGCCCTGTTTGTCGATGACGAAGGTTTCCGGCACGCCTTCGATGCGGTAGAGCGCCTTGCTCACGTCCGAGCGCCCGTCGTCGGCGTTGGGGTAGGTCGTGCCGAATTCGTCGATGAACGCCAGCGAGTCGCGGGGTTCGTCGGCGAAGGTGATGCCGAGGAAGACGACGCCCTGATCCTTGTACTGCTGCCAGAGCGCTTCGAGGGCAGGGGCTTCGTTGCGACAGGGACCGCACCAGCTCGCCCAGAAGTTGATGACGACGACCTTGCCGCGCTGGGCGGAGAGGGTGAAATCCTGACCGTCGAAGGTCGTCAGCGTGAAATCGGGGGCGGGACCGGCGGTGGGCTGCCCCTGCTGCTGGCGCACCAGCGCGATGCCGAAGACCAGCACCGTCAGGGCGACGCCGACCAGCAGGACGATCATGCCGAGGCTGAGACCATGCCGCGCCGGTGGGACTTCGCCTTCGAGTTCCTGTAGGATGTCGAGATCGCTCATTGTTACCGTTTGTTCCTCGGCAATGGGGGTTGCCGTAGGGCAGGTCTTAGACCTGCCCCTACAAACCCAATATCTGTTGTTTTTGCTATTCGCGTAGATCGCGCTCCAACTGCTTGCGGTAGTCGTCGCTGGCGGGCGTGGACGCGGCGGGCGATACCGCCGGGATCGAGCGCGTGCGCCAGCGCAGAAACGTGAACACGCCGATGACCAGCGCCAGCGTCACCACCAGAATCGGCGCGATGAGCGAGAGCGTGCGCAGACCGGGGTCTTGCGGCGAGCCGAGCACACGGTCGCCATAGCGCCGGACGAAGCTGTCGACGATCTCCTGCTCGGTTTGACCGGCGGCAAGCTGCTGGCGGATTTCTTCGCGCCACTGGGCGCACGCCTGCGTCTGGCATACGTCGAGCGTTTCGCCGGGGCAGACCGGGCAGTAAAGCGTATTGGCGATGGCGTTGACCTGATCAAACGTAACCGGCTGGGTGGCTTCCTGGGCGACGATGGGCAGCGCGGCGAAAATGATCGCGCCGAGCAGGGCGAGAATCGCGAGGTTGACGAGACGTTCGTATTGCGTCGGTAGGGGCGCACGGCCGTGCGCCCCTACGCCGATGGTCAAATATCGTTTCATGCCAGCGCACCCGCCTGGCGGGCAACGCGCCCGCGCTCGCGGATGCTGGCAGGCAGCCGCTCGGAGGGACCGACCGAGATGATCGTGCCGAGGATCAGGATCAAGCCGCCCCACCACACCAGATTGATGAGCGGGTTGACGTACAGCTTGAAGGTCGCGGTCGCGCCGCCGGGCTGCTCCCAGCCGGAAAGCAGGACGTAGAAATCGCCCTCGATGGTGCTGTACGCCCCGGCGATATTCATCTGGTTCATGCCCGATGACTGCGGATACCAGTCGTGGCGCGGGCGGATTTGGACGGCGCTGTTGTTATCCTGCACCGTCACCTGGGCGATATCCATGACACGCCCATCGTCGGCGATCTGACCGGGCAGCAAGCCGTCATAGGTCATGGTGTACTGACCGAGCGTGATGCTCTGACCGATGGCAAGCGTCTGCTGGGTCTCCTGCTGGAACAGGGTGCTGGCGATCACGCCGATGCCGATCACGGTG
>JADLHH010000109.1 GCA_020848855.1 Anaerolineae bacterium
CATTCAGCAGGAAGCACCATGCCGCGCCAAAAGTGACCAGCGCGACACCCGCCGCAGCCGGTCCCAATACACGCCCCATGCTGTTCATGATCGAATTGAGGGCGATTCCGCTGTACATATCCTCCCGCCCCACGATTTCGACCACGATTGTCTGGCGCGATGGCATGTCGAGCGCGTTGGTTAAGCCCAGTAGAATCGCCAGTACGACGATGTGCCACACCTGAACCAGTCCGCTGAAGGTGAGCGCCGCCAGGATCAGCGCCAGAATCATCTGGCTTGCCTGCGTGAACATGAGCAGGTTGCGGCGCGGGAAGCGGTCGACGATCACACCGGCGATTGGCGACATCAGCACGACCGGCAGCCCGGAGGCGCAGGCGACGATGCCGAGCCACAGCTCCGACCTGGTGATCTCGTACACAAGGTAGCTCTGGGCGATATTCTGCATCCAGGTGCCAGAATTCGAGATCATCTGACCGGCGAAGTACAGCCGGAAATTGGGGTTTCGCAGCGCGGATAAATTGCTGGGTCTTCGGTCCGTTTCGCCGGTTTGTGAAAGGGTCGTCATTTGGTGCCCACAGTTAACGTTACAATACGCCGCGTAGCCGAGCCTGTGCCGGCGAACCGGTGTCTGGCGCTGGCACAACCCACGCAGAACAGAACTGCTTCGGGCAGGCTGAGTATAATGCACTTGACTGTTCGTGTTCAGGTCGGGATCATCGATTGTCAGATTGGACAGCCGTCTGATGCTCAGGTTACCTGAATAAACGACCTGCGTCAATTGAGATGGTATCAAGCCATTTTCGGCGCGGCGGCTGCTATAATGGCGGTGTTCCGAAAGTGAGTACTCCAATGACCCAGTGGATTTCGCTCGATGATGCTGCCGCGCTGGTGCAGGATGCGCACACGCTGGCGCTCGGCGGCTTCACGATTTACCGCCGCCCGGTTGGCTTCGTTCGCGCGCTGCTGCGCCGCGATTCGCGCCCCAGCGATCTGACGCTGTTGTGCTTCACGGCGGGCTTCGAATCCGACCTGCTGGTGGGGGCGGGCTGCGTCAAAACCGTGCGCTCGGTCTACTTCGGGCTGGAGTCGTTCGGCTTCGCGCCCATGTTCACCGAGAAGGCGAACCGCGCCGAGATCGAAATCTGCGAGGAGACCGAATCCAGCATCGCGATGGGCATTCGCGCGCAGACGGCGGGCGTCAGCTTCATGCCCTCGACCGCCTGGATCGGCACGGATTTACCGGCGCTGCGCCCCGACGTGAAACAGATTGCCGACCCGTACACCGGCGAGCCGTTGATGGCGTTCCCGGCAATCTCGGTCGATGTCGCCGTGCTGCACGGGCTGGCGGGCGACGACGACGGCAGCATCCTGATCAACAACAATCTCGGCATCGACCTGGAACTGCTGGAAGTCGCCGACACCGTGATCGTCACGGTCGAACGGCGCGTCGAGCGGCTGGAGCGCACCACCGATGGCTTGCTCATCCCTGCGCCGGGCGCGACTCACATCGCCCTCGCGCCGCGCGGCGCGTACCCCACCTCGTGCTACCCCGATTATCCCGTCTCCGGCGGCGAATTCATGCGCTACGTCGATGCCTGCAACGCGGGCAAGTTCGAGGACTACCTCGCCGATTTCATCGGCAAGAGTGCTGAGTGCTGAGTGCTGCGTACCGAGTCAAAAACTCAGCACTCAGTACCCGGCACTCAGCACTATCTTTCCAACGGTATCACATATTCAGGCGCAACACTCAGGCGCATGGTTTCGCCCAGCGCGGGCGCGGCATGGTCGCGGGCGGCGAGCTTGAACGTCAGCCGGATACCTGCCGTTGTATCTAGCGCAACTCGGATGCTGTCGCCCAGAAACACACTCTCTGCAACCACGCCGCTGATCGCTTCGTTCGCATCCGGCGCGATGCCGTCGGGGTGCAGCAGCAGGGCTGCCGCGTCGCTAGGCGTCTGGATGCCGAACGTCCCATTCGGCACGACGTTGTTCAAGCCGAGGAAGCGCGCAGCGAAGGTCGTCGCCGGGCGGCGATACACGTCCTGCGGCGCGCCGACCTGCTCGAACTGCCCGTGATTCATCAGCGCGATCCGGTCGGCGATGATGAACGCTTCGTGCTGGTCGTGGGTGACATACAGCGCCGTTAAGCCGACCCGCTTGATGATCGTCCGCAGATCAACCACCAGCCGCTCGCGCAGCGCCGCGTCCAGCGACCCGATTGGCTCGTCGAGCATCAGCAGGCGCGGGTTCGGGGCGAGGCTGCGCGCCAGGGCGACGCGCTGGCGCTCGCCGCCGGAGAGCAGCGCCACGTCGCGCCGCTCGAAGCCGCGCAACCCGACCAGTTCCAGCACTTCCTCGGCGCGGGCGTGCCTCGCCGCGCCGTCGATGCCCTTCATGCGCAAGCCGAACTCGACGTTTTGCAGCACGTTCAGGTGTGGGAACAGCGCGAAATCCTGAAACATCAAGCCGAAATCGCGCGTGTGAATCGGCTGGGCGAGGATCGACTCGCCGTTGACCCGCACGTCGCCGCCGTCGGGCGTTTCCAGCCCGGCGACGATGCGCAGCAGCGTCGTCTTGCCGCACCCGCTCGGACCGAGCAGGCAGACGATCTCGCCCTGATCCACGTCGAGATCGACGCCCCGCAGAACGGGCTGGTTATCAAACGCGCGCGTGATGTGCGTTAGCGTTAGCATGAATTCTTCCCGTAGGGGCACGACATGTCGCGCCCCTACAACCCCCAATTGCCTAAAATTCCCCGATTCCCAATGTCCGCGACCGCTCGATCAGCACGAAGCTGGCGGCGCACACCGCCATCAGGATCGTGCTCATGGCGAGCGCCTGCCCGTAGTTCGTCGCCCCCGGCTGACCGAGCAGGCGGAAGATTACGACCGGCATGGTCGGTTCATTCGGGCGCACCACGAACGACGATGCGCCGAATTCGCCCATGCTGACGGTGAAAGCGAACGTCGCGCCGACGATCAACCCCCGGCTGATCAGCGGCAGGTCGATTGTGCGCCACACGGCAGACGGCGACGCGCCCAGCACCCGCGCCGCGCCGCGCACGTTGGGCGAGATTGCCCGCACCGCCGGCAGCACGCTGCGGACGACGAACGGCATCGCCACCAGCGTATGCGCCAGCGGAATCAGCGCCGGGGAGGTACGCAGGTTGAGCGGCGGCTCGTCCAGGGCGATGATGAAGCCGAAGCCGAGCGTCACGGCGCTGGTCGCCAGCGGCAGCATGAACACGGGGTCGAGCCAGCGCGCGCCCCGACGAGCCAGCAGGTCCGCCGTGATCAAGCCAAGCGTTACCGCCAGCGCGGTCGTCGCCAGCGCGTAGCGCAGCGAATTGCCGACTGCTTCAATCGGCGGGACGAACAGCACCGAATTGCGCGTGTTGGTGTCCAGCAGCGTGTAATACTGGGTCGTCAAGCCATCCGCGCCGCTGAACGAGCGCACGACCAGCGCCGCCAGCGGCGTCAGCAGCAGGACGAGCATCAGCAGCACGTTCGCGCCGACGAGCCACCGCTCGCG
>JADLHH010000110.1 GCA_020848855.1 Anaerolineae bacterium
CACAAAAAGGTTTGAGAGTGGCTTGGGACATGGTCTATGCGGATGATCATACCGGTTTTGAATTTCGTGATCGCCCAAGCCTCAGTCTGTTACGCCGCGAATACACTTCAGCTAGTCGCCGTGCCTCGCACATGGTCATAGAGCATATTGATCGCCTTTCACGCAACGCAGATTGGCATCAAGGTTATTTACTTGATGAAATGAAACAAAACGGGATAGATACGATTTTCTGGAAGGCATTTTCCGGTCGCATAGAGCGCGCGGTCATGGGTGCGGTAGCTCAAGACGCGATGGAGCAGTCAATAGCGCGCATGGTTGAAGGTAAGCGCGAAAAGGCAATCAGCGGACGGGTTACTTCAAGTGGCAAGCCCGCCTATGGTTACAAATTGGTCGATTCAAATGGCAATGAAGGCGTCGCAGCTCGCTCGGACTCACATTACTTGATTTACGAGCCGGAAGCACGAATCATACGCTATATTTTTGAAGCCTTTACCCTCCAAGGAAAATCGCTCCGAGAACTGGCACGTGAACTATTGGAAATGTGTCCTCCTCCGAGTGGAAGTGGGCTGTGGCGTCATGGAACAATCCGGCGAATTCTGAAAAGTCCAGTGTACAAAGGTGAGTTCATTGCTTTCCGCATGAAAGCTTCGAAGGTATCGAAACCATCGAGAGACGGCATGTCCGCGACGATTACGGAAAAACGAGTCGAGCGTCCGTCCGAAGAATGGATTCACGTACCTGTCCCAGCTATTGTCGATGCAGAATTATGGGAATTAGCCAACCGAATGCTTGAAAGAAATAAAGTGATGAGTTCCCGCAACGGCAAGCGTCCATATCTGCTCACAGGCTTGATTACCTGCGCAGGCTGTGAAAAGACGTTTTCAGGATGGAGCAAAAAGAGCAGCAAGCGTGGAAAAAACCATCGCTACTATGCATATCGCTGCAACTCAAAGTGCTTGGACACATACGAACGGGAAAGAATTAACTGCTCTCAACCGGTAATCTCGTGTCGGATTTTGGAGAGCGCCGTTTGGTCAGCAATTTGCAAACTCTTGCTCGAACCTGCAACTTTGATTTCGATTCTTGAGGGTGAATTGCTTGGTGAACAGACTAAGCAAATTACCAATCAAATCAACTTCATAGAAGAGCAAATTCGGGGCAAACAACAGGAAGACGAAAAACTCTATCGAGCTTACATAGCAGGTGCTTTTGATGAAACCGAATATGCTGAACGTCGAAATCTCATACGGGAGCAGAGTCAACGTTTGGAGCATGAGTTGGCTAAATTACGCCCACAAGTCATGTCGGCTGCCGAATTCGAGGCGAGAAAGCACTACATCCTTGAGTTCTCTAAACGTATCCAAAATGAGGGTGTGGTGGTCAATGCTCCATATGAGACTAAAAAGCAGATACTCAAAACGGTGGTTGATCGGATTATCTTGAATGCGCGTGAGGGATGGTTCAGGATTGAAGGTATTTTCCCCGGCGTATACGCACTTGGTTCCACTGATGCGGGTCCTATTGGCTTGAAGTCTGGGTCAATTGTGACTCTACACTCGGCTGCGGCGACCCGGTCAGCATTGCCAGCCTGAAGCCAGGCGAAATAGTGCTCGACCTGGGCCGCGGCGGCGGGATCGACTGCTTCCTCGCCGCCAGGCAGGTGGGCGAAACCGGCTACGTGATCGGCGTGGACATGACGCCGGAGATGCTGATGAAAGCCAACGCCAACAAGGTCAAAATGGGCATCAACAACGTCGAATTCCGACGCGGGCAGATCGAGGCGCTTCCTGTTCAGGACAACAGCATCGACGTGATCATGTCCAACTGCGTGATCAACCTGTCGCCGGACAAGCCCGCCGTGTTCAAAGAGTCGTTCCGCGCACTCAAGCCGGGCGGTCGCATCAGCATCAGCGACATCGTGACCGAAGGCGACTTCAGCGACGAACTGCGCGCGGACGCGGCGAAGTGGGCAGAGTGCGTCACCGGCGCGATTGACGCCGGAGTCTACACCGGCATGATGCAGCAGGCAGGCTTCACCGACATTCAGGTCGTGGACAAAGCGGACGCCGACAAGATCGTCGAGCGCAAAGCCGGGATGCCGCGCATCTTCAGTGCTCGCATCACCGCCCGCAAGCCAAAGAGCAGCACGTGAAAAAGCGCGTGCTGATCCTCTGCACCGGCAATTCGGCGCGCTCGCAGATGGCGGAAGGCTTGCTCCGCCATCTCGCCGGCGAACGCTTCGAAGTCTTCAGCGCCGGGTCGAAGCCGTCGGTCGTGAACCCCTACGCGATCCGAGCGATGCACGAGCGCGGGATCGACATTTCCGGGCAGCGCTCCAAACACCTGAGCGAATACCGAGAGCAGCCGTTCGACTACGTGATCACGGTCTGCGATCAGGCGGCGGAAACCTGCCCGATCTTCCCCGGCAAGGCACAGCGCGTCCACTGGAGCTTCCCTGACCCGGCTACCGCTGAGGGAAGCGGTGATGAAATCCTGAGCGCTTTCGAGCGCGTCCGTGACGATTTGGAAACGAAATTGCTCGCGTGGGCTGTGGAATTGAGTGGGTAGTCCTATGTAGCTGCGTTGGAGCAGGCAGGCACGGCACATCTCAATCATTTATAAAGTTCTGGCGCGGCAACGCCACACTCAGCAAAGACCTCGATATACAGCAGCACATTCAGCCGCTGAACACCGCGAGCGCCAGTGGTACGTTAGAATTTGTGTGGTGCGCCCCCGCCGGAGGATGAAAACATGATTGAGCCGACGACACAGGTACTTTATCGCGGCGATGACAGCCCGCTCCCGCCACAAACACCACTGCGCGCGGGACCGCTGACGATGATTTTTGAGAGCGGAACGCTGCGGCAGATCGTGCTTGGCGACCGGGTGCTCATCCAGCAAATCTACTGCGCTGTGCGCGATCAGAACTGGGGGACAATCACACCTGCATTTTCCGACATAAAGATCACCCACACCGATAACAGCTTCCAGATCACGTTTCTGGCGAGTCACGTCGAGAATGAGATCGATTTTCGCTGGCTCGGCGCGGTCAGCGGAACACGCGACGGCACGATCGTTTTTCAAATGGATGGCGCCGCGGAGTCGTCCTTTCGGAGCAGCCGCATCGGCTTCTGCGTGCTGCACCCCGCAGGATGCGCGGGTCTGCCCTGTTCGGTTGAGCACGTCAATGGGCAGCACACCGAAGGCAATTTCCCGGCTGACATCTCGCCGCACCAACCTTTCTTTGACATCCGAGCAATCAAGTTCGAACCACTACCGGGCGTCGGCGCGGAAGTCCGCATGGAGGGCGACACCTTCGAGATGGAAGACCAGCGCAACTGGTCGGATGCCTCGTTCAAGACCTACTGCCCTCCCCTGCGCGTGCCGTATCCCGTACAGATGCAGCAGGGAGACCGTATCGCGCAAAAAATCACCGTGCGCCTCATCGGGAAAGCGCCGGACATGCACATGAGCAGCGAGCCGCTCAGCGTGAGCATAGGCGGCGAAGAATCACCCCTGCCCGCGATCGGCTTGGGCTGCGCCAGCGACGGGCACACGCTCACCGATCGAGAAATCGAGCGCTTACAGGCGCTCGGTCTTGCCCATTTGCGTCTCGACCTGAATTTGAGCCAGGGGGATGCCCTACCCCGCTTGCGTCAGGCGGCTACCGAAGCGCAGCGCATGGGCGCGGGACTGGAGATCGCGCTGACGCTGACGGACAACGCACCGGCGGAACTGGAAGCGCGAGCGGGCGCGCTCGATCCAGCGGCTGCGCCGGTGCTGCGCTGGCTGGTATTTCACACCAGCGAGAGATCCACTTCGGCGCGGTGGGTTACGTTCGCCCGCGAGAAGCTGGCAAGCCTCACGCCCGGCGCAGCATTCGGCGGCGGCACTGACGGCTATTTCGCTGAACTGAACCGGGGACGACCTGCCACCGACGCGATGGATTTTGTGACCTTTTCGACCAACCCGCAGGTTCACGCATCCGACGACATGACCATGATCCAGGCGCTGCCTACCTACGCGGAAATGATCACGACCGCGCGCCGGTTTGCCGGTACGCTGCCGATCGTCGTCAGCCCGGTCACGCTCAGGATGCGCCGGCTGCCAAATACGGCGAACGCGAGCACGCTTCCCCGCCAGGTGGATACGCGCCAGATGTCGCTGTTTGGCGCGGGCTGGACGCTTGGAAACCTGAAGTATCTGGCGGAAGGCGGGGCGCAGAGCATCACCTACTACGAGACCTGCGGCTGGCTGGGTGTGATGGAAACGGAAACCGGATCGCCGCTGCCGGAGCAGTTTCATTCATATGCGAGCGGCGTCTTCCCGATGTATCACGTCTTCGCGGACGTGGGCGCGTTTGCCGGAGGGCGTGTCCTGCACAGCCGGTCGAGCGACCCGATGCGCGTGATCGCCCTCGCCCTACGCCGTGATACCACGCGCCGCATCCTGCTCGCCAACCTGACTGCGTCACCACAGACGGTCGTCCTGAAGGGAGAGGGCTTGAGCGGCGTATTCATTGGGCGCAGGCTGGACGAGACCACAGTCGAAATGGCGATGCGCCAGCCGGAAGTGTTCGGCGCACATCACACGAATATACTACACGCTGCCGATTTGGGTCTTACCGTTTCGCTGCTGCCTTACAGCCTGCTGCGGCTCGACGCCAGACAGCGCGGCTAAACGGGTGCCGATTTATTGACAAGTGCCGTGCCCGGCAGTAATATCAGAAACACGTTATCCGAATTATGGAAACAGTGTATCGGTTATGCGCTGTCGATTGATTTCTTGCAGGGAAGCTTATGTCTGACCTTGCCCACCACATTCAGGAAACGCCGCTTGCCGATACGCACGAACATCTCTACAGCGAGGCGCAGTACCTCGAAAACGGTCCCGATGTCCTGCAGGATTTATTCGACCGCCTGTATATCATGGCAGATCTGGTCGTGGCGGGAGCATCGCACAGCGCAGTAGCCCACCTGCTCGATGCCAGCGACCCGGACTTCGAAAGCCGCTGGAACGGCGTCGCCGCAGCCTGGGAACAGTGCCAGTACACGGGCTTCGGCGAGGCGGTGCGGCTGGTCGCGCGGCGTGCCTACGGCATGGACGAGATCACCGTTCCCGCACTGGAAGCCGCCCGCACGCGCAATTTGCAGCTTCGTCAGCCGGGCGAACGGCTGCGCATCCTGAGGGATGAAGGCAATCTGGCTTACGTCCAGATCGACGACAAGACCTGGTCGTGCGCGCCAGATGCGGCGGGACCGGAATTCTTCCTGCGCGACCTGTCCTGGTATTTTCTGACCAATGGCGAGATCGAGTTCGACAAGCTGTACGAGGAAACAGGCATCGAGGTCGTCGACCTGCGCACACTGCGCGAGGCATTCGCGGCGCTGTTTGCACTGTACGCGCCGTGCGCGATTGCCGTGAAGTCGCAGCACGCGTACCGGCGCACGCTGCTCTGGCACGAACGCAGCGATGACGACGCCGCGCCGGTTCTGCAGAAGCTGCTGCGCGGCGAGGCGGTCAACGAGGACGAGCGAGTCTGCCTGGGTGATTGGTGCCTAGCGCGCGGCGTGGAACTGTCCATCAAACATCACCTGCCCTTCAAGCTGCACACCGGCTACAACGCACGCTTCGGCGAGATGTGGGTGGAGCGCATCCGTCCCGGACACTTGTGCCGCCTGCTCCAGCATTACCCGCAGGCACGCTTCGTACTGATGCATATCGGATATCCGTATGCCGATGAGCTGATCGCCATCGCCAAGCACTATCCCAACGTCTTTGTCGATATGTGCTGGATCTGGAGCATTGACCCGCGCGCTTCGATGGACTTCCTGCGACGGATGCTGCACACGGTTCCGGTCAACAAGCTCTTCATCTTTGGGGGCGATACCTGGTGGCCGAACGCGGCAGTCGCCTTCGCGTCCCAGGCGCGCACCTGGTTTACCCGCGCCCTGCAAGCCGAGGTCGATGACGGGCTGTTCTCCGAGCGGCAGGCGATCCAACTGGCGACCCGCCTGATGCTGACCAATCAAGCTGAGTGTTTCGCGATTGACGACAAGCGCGCAGCCATCCGCGCGGAGGCGGAACGCAGCGCCGCTGC
>JADLHH010000653.1 GCA_020848855.1 Anaerolineae bacterium
ATCTGGTCGGCAATGCGGACCGCGTCGGCGAGGAGATCGCCGTCCAGCTCCGCGAGCTCGCCACCCGTCAACCGGTGATCTCCGAGGTCCGCGGCGTCGGCATGATCCGGGGGCTCGCCTTCCACCAGCCGATCGGCAAAGCGGTCTACGACGCCTGCCGCGAGAACGGGCTGCTCCTTCGCCCCGGCGCCGACTGGGTCGGTATCGCGCCGCCGTTGGTCACGACCAGCGAGGAAGGGTCCGAGATCGTGGGCATCATCGAGAAGTCGATCGCTCAGGTCATCGGCTGACGCGCGGATGAAGCACTATTACATCACCGGGCCGCAACAGATCGCGGCGTTCGACGAACCGGTGCCCAAACCGGGACCCGGCGAGGTCCAGGTGCGGATCACGCACACCGCGATCAGCCCGGGCAGCAACGTCTACGCCTTCCGCAACGCCATGACCGGGATCGCGACCGGTCCGCAGGCGAATAACCGCCAGGACTGCGTCTACATGGGCAGCGGCGTCGTCACCGCCCTCGGCGACGGCGTCACCACGCTCGCGGTTGGCGATGCGGTCGCGCTCAGCGGCAACGGCCACGCCGAGTACGCGGTTCTGGCCGCAAATCGCGTTTACCCATTGCCGGCCGGCGTCGATCCGCGCGATGCCAGCCTCTCCTATCTCGCCGGTTGGGCGGTCAGCGCGTTGCATCTCGGGCGCTACGCGATGGCGGAGAACGTCGTCGTGGTCGGGCTCGGCCTGGTCGGCGCCTCGGCCGCGCTCGTGGCCGACCTGGCCGGCGCGCGCGTCGTCGGGATCGATGTCGATCCCACCCGGCGGGCCGCGGCGGAGGCGCTTGGTCTCGGTCTGGTCGCCGCGCCGGGAGACCCGCGCATTCGCGACTTCGTCGGTCCGCGCGGGGTCGACCTGGTTCTGGAGACCGCCGGGGTCTGGGCCGGGTTCCGCACCGCCTTCGAGCTCGCCCGCGACTACTCCCGGATCGTGCTGATGGGGATCTATCGCGACCTGCCCTCGCCCGAGACGGCGGTCGGGCTCCACCAGATGCTCTACAGCTTCCCGAGCAAGCTGCACTATCAGAAGATCGACGTGATCGGCGCCGGCTACGACCCCGAAACGGCGCTCCCGGGCGCCAACTACACCTTCACCCGCGACTCCAACTACATCTACCTGCTCGAACAGATCGGCCGCGGCAAGCTGCCGATCGGCAAGCTGGTCAGCGAGGTCTTCCGGCCGGACGAGGTGCAGTCGGTCTTCGACCGCTTCGTCGCCGGCGACAAGTCGCTGATCGGAGCCGTCTTCGATTGGACCGGAGAGCACGCATGACGATGTTGCGCGTCGGCGTCATCGGCCTGGAGCATTACCACGTCACCGGTTGGGTGGATAGCCTGGGGCTCTTCTCCGATCGGGTCGAGATCGTCGCACTCTACGATCCCGATCCGATTCGTGGAGAGCTGCTCGCTCCAACCTGGCACGATCCGCACCTGAGCGCCGCGCTCCCCGAGGCGCTCCGCTCCGTGCCGTTCCACACCGACCTCGACGCCCTGCTGGCGAAGGAGCGGATCGATCTCGCGCTCGTCACGCTGCCGAACGCCATGCTCCCCGGCGCGATCGGGCGCCTCGCCCAGGCCGGCATCCATATGCTGGTCGACAAACCCGGCGCGCGCACGGCCGCCGAGGCCGAGCCCGCCTTTCGCGCCGCCCGCGGGGCCGGGGTCAAGGTCTCGGTCGGTCTCGGCCGCCGCTTTGGCCAGGGCTGGCGCGACAGCAAGGCGATGCTCGCCCAGGGCCGGTTGGGCAAGCTCCTCACGGTCGAGGCGATCTTCACGACTTCGTCGGTCACGGTCAGGAAACCCAACAACCTCATCTTCGACCGGGAGCTGAGCGGCGGCGGGATTCTGCACTGGCTCGGCGTGCACGACATCGACCAGATGCTCTGGCAAACCGGCGACGAGATCGTCGAGGTCCAGGCGATGGCGGCCAACGTCGGCGGCCAGGCGATCGAGGTGGAGGACGCGATCTCGGTCGGCCTTCGCTTCGCCGGCGGCGCGCTCG
>JADLHH010000111.1 GCA_020848855.1 Anaerolineae bacterium
ACCACCGACCGGATCGTCTCGGTCGATAGTCAGGCGGGCAGCACCGGCGCGCTCTCGCCCGACGGCAGCACGCTGATCTATCCCAGCCTGATCTTCCCGCCGGAAGGCGGCTCGCGCGAAACGCTGCTCAGCTTCACCATCGACACCGGCGAGTTCGCCACCATCACCGACCCGCAGGAGCCGATTTGGGATCACTGGGTAGAATGGAGTCCCGACGGCAAAACGCTGGCAATCGGGCGCGAGGACATGCGCGTCAATAACGGCTCGCAGATCGTCCTGCTGGACACGGCGACCGGCGAGACCCGCAGCCTGACCGACGACCGGCGCTATACCAACATGTTCTTTCGGTGGGACCCTACCGGGACGGCGCTGGTAGCGCAGCGCGTCCCCGAACTGGACGCCAACAATCAGCCCAACCCGCGCATCCGCCCCGAAATCTGGACGTTGGATGTCACCAGCGGCGCGCAGACGTTGATCGTCGCCAACGGCTATCTGCCGCAGTGGGTTCCGTAGAGCAGGTGGAGCAGCACATGACGGAGACGACTCAACCGTCGAATACGACGGACACGACCGAGACGACGCAGGCGAACAGGCGCTCGCGCCCTTCCCCCGCGCTGGTCATCTTCCTGGTGTTCCCCGTGTTGGGCTTGCTGGCGGCGTGCGTCGTCATGCTCAGCAGCGCCCCGGCGAGCCAGCAGACGCCGGCGACTCCCATGCCGGTCACGCTCGCGCCGCCGAAGGTGCTGGCGGATGCGCCGATGATCGACTTCACGCTGACCGCGCTCGACGGCGAGACCGTCAGCCTGAGCGACTACAACGGGCGCATCGTCTTTCTCAATTTCTGGGCGACGTGGTGTACGCCCTGTAAGAAGGAACTGCCCGCCTTTCAGCAATTTCAGGCGCAGCAGCCCGCCGACGGACCCGTCATCCTCGCCGTCGATGTTGGTGAGACGCCGGAGCAGGTGCGCGGCTTCCTCGACGAATTCGGCGTCACTGGCTTGAAGATTCTGCTCGACCCCGACCTCACGGCGTCCGATTCGTATGGCATCTTCAATATGCCCACGACCTTCGTCATCGACCGCAGCGGCGTCGTCAGCTACATTAAATACGGCGAGACGACCATCGACGATCTCTACACCTATCTCGACGCCCTCAACGGCGCGTGATCGGTCGCTTGCCGTGCGAAAATCTCGTACAATGCACGATAGCGCTGCGCGTCGGCGGGTTGATCCGGCGGATAATCCGGCGGGGATTTCGCTTAGGGGATGAGCGTCATGAACGTGATTCGCGTCTTCACCTACGCTTTTGACGACCCGGACTGGCTCAACAAGCTCGCCATCACCGCTATCGTCACGGCGCTGTCGGTCGTCTTCACGCCGCTGCTGATCGGCTTGGTGGGGTGGGCGGTGTTGTTTGGCTATATGGTCGCCCTGGTGCGTGGTGTCCGGCTTGGCGTTCGCCATCCCATGCCGCGCTGGGATGACTTCAACGCTTATCTGTCGAGCGGCGTCAATGTCGTCGTCGCCGCCATCGTCTACAGCTTGCCGAACCTGGTCTTGACCTGCGTGAGCAGCGTGCTGGCGCAGAATATGGGCGGCGGCTTGATCGGCAGCACGCTGATTCTCGCGCTAAGCTGCTGCCTGTTCCCGATTTTGCTGATCTACAACCTCGTGATGCTCCCGGCGCTGGCAGTTGGCATGGGGCGCTATGTCGAGGAGCCGCGCATCAATGTCTTCTTCGAGTTCAGCTTCCTGTTCGCAACGCTGCGCCAGCACCTCGACCGGGTAGTGCAGTGGTGGCTGGCGGCGCTCGCTGCCGACATCATCTTCATTATGCTGGCTGCTGTCGTGCTGATCGGCTGGGTGCCGCTGCTGGCGCTGCTCGTCCCGGTCTACGGGATGCTGACCGGGTTGTTCGCCCGCGACATCCTCGGCGGGCTGAAGGAAAAACCCAAGAACCCGCCGCCCGCGCCCCGCCGCCGCTGAGCGCCGGTCTCGCGGAAACGAAAACGCGCCGACAGCCTCGGCGCGTCTGGTGTCGAAATTTTGGCAGCTCAGCGCCCATTCAGAGCGGAAAATTCCCCGTGACGTGGACGATCTTCTGGCTGTAGTTGTTGACGTATTCCTGGAGCTTGCCGTGCAGCGATACCCAGTCCTCGCTGATCAGGATGCCGCGCATCGTGTCCAGGTCTTTGGTGATACCTTCAGTCATCATCTGCGGCGCTTCCTTGTCGCGGCTGTACACCGTGTACCACGCGCCCGTCGGCTGTAGCCCCAGCCGCTGAATGCCCGGAACCCATTCCCGGACGACGAACTCGAAGTACTCCTGGTCACGCCCCGGCTTGATGTCCCAGTTCATTAGCAATTTCACACTCATGCCGGCTCGCTTTCTCCTAACTCTGCGCCTGCGGTGTAAGCACGACCACTTGCGGTTGTTCGGGCATGTCGGCTGCGGTTATCTTTAGTGTATCCGATTCCTGGGCTTTGCTCACCCCCATTGCCTTGAGGAATTTTTCCGCCGGGTCGAGGCTGACTTTCAGCCCCGGCATTTCGTAGTGCATCGGGACGACGAAATACGGCTCGATCAGCGCCACCACTTCGGCAGCCTGCGCCGCCTTGATACCCTTGCCGCCGCCCACCGGGACGAGCAGCACGTTGACCGTCCCCAGTTCCTCGACCACCGACTGATCCGGCACGTGCGACAGATCGCCCAGGTGCAGCACCGTCAGGTTATCAAAGTCGAAGCGGTAGGCGACGTTGTGCCGCCCGGTTTCCACGTCGTGCAGGGCGACACCGGTCACGAACACGCCGCCTACTTCATATTCGCCGGGACCGCGCAGCACGTGCGGCTCGCCCTTGATCGCCTCGACGTAGTTGTGTCCCGGCACGTCGTGGCTGATCGTCACCAGATCGCCCTTGAGCTTCGGCGACGGGATGCCAATGCTGTCCGAGAACGGATCGGTAATGACAACAATGCGCCCACGTTCAGACAGGCGGAAGCAGCTCAAACCATACCAGGTGATTTCCAATGCGGTATCCTCACTCGTACACGCTCGTGTCTGTATTATACTCCAACCGGGGGCGTGAATCCAGTTGCTTTAGAACATGCGTGCGAAGGAAAGGTGGTATATCGTCGGATTGGATGAGCATTTTGGCGACCGGCTGAACCCGGTCTGGGAAGTCTCCGAAATCGGCACGGGTGAAGTCGCGCCCGCGCCCGGCGCGCTTCGACTGACGATCCGGCGCGCCCGCGACCGCTACAGCAACGCCCAGATCGCCGACTACCGCTACGCCGACTTCAATTTTCGCTGGCGACCGCCGCTGCGCCTGACCGTCACGGCGTGGGTGGACTGCTCGGCGGATGCCATCGGCGGCACGGCGGGCTTCGGCTTCTGGAATCACCCGTTTTCGCCCGATTCGCGCCGCCTGCCGCGCCCCCCGCAGGCGATCTGGTTTTTCTTCGCCGGGGCGCGCAGCGATATGGCGCTGGCGTACGGCGTGCCCGGCTGCGGCTGGAAGGCGGCGACCATCGACGCGGCGCGGGTGGGTGCGCTGGCGCTCGTGCCGCTGGCATTACCCGCCGCCGTGCTCATGCGAATTCCCCGCCTCTACGCTAGACTCTATCCGGCGGTGCAGCGGCGGCTGCACATTGGCGAGTCGATCCTCGACTCCCGGCTGCTCGAAGCGCGCCACACCTACGCGCTTGACTGGCGGCGCGACGGCGCGGCGTTCGCGGTCGATGGCGAAACCGTGCTGGAGACGCCGTTCGCGCCGCGCGGCGCTGCCGGGTTCGTCGCCTGGATCGATAACCAGTACGCCGTCGTCACGCCGCAGGGTCGGCTCGGCTTCGGCGTCGTCCCGGTCGAGCGCGACCAGTCGCTCGTCATCGAACGGATAACGATTGAGCATATGGATGTCTGACTACGTTTACCAATTCACCCGCGACTTTTCGCTGCCCGACCTGCTGCGCCTGTTCGCTCAGACCGACTGGACGACGAAGCGCGGTGCAGACGCGCTTCAGACCATGCTGGACAACACGCGCGTCTGCCTCGGCGTGTGGGACGGCGATCGTCTGATCGGCTTTGCCCGCGCCATCACCGACGATAGTTCCCGCGCCTACGTCGAGGACGTGATTGTGGATAACGCCTACCGGGGGCAGGGTATCGGCTCGGAGATCACCCGCCTCCTGCTGGAACGCCTCGCCCACGTCGAGGAGATCACGCTCAACTGCGGCGACCACCTGATCCCGTTTTACCAGCGCTTCGGCTTCGAAATCTTCGATATGACCCACATGCACATCTGGAAGGGGGGCTGAATGGTCGTGATCGCTGTCGTCGGGTCTCCTGGTTGGCTGGACGCGATCACGGGCGTCCTGACCGCCAACCATGCCACCGCTACCCGCTACGACGACCGCACCGGCTACGTCGCCCGGCTGGCGGATGACGGCGTGGCGCTGATTCTGGTGGATGGTGGCGACCCGGATTGGCGTTTTTGGACGACTACACCCAGGATCAGCCCGGCGACCCGCCGGATTCCGGTGGTGCTGGTCAGCGACGACCCGGCGCAGCGTGACGAAGCCTTGCTCGGCGGGGCGAATCTGGTGATCGCGCCCGGCGGCTTGCGCGATGCGCTGCCGACACTGCTCACCGAACTCGCCCGCGTGCCCGACCCGGCGCGCATGGCGGAACTCGACCGCCAATGCGCCGAGCCGCTGCCGCCGGAAGCGGTCGAGGCGGTGCGCAAATTCAACGCCGGCGAATACTATAAACCGCACGACCTGTTCGAAGCGCTGTGGATGCGCGAGACCGGACCGGTGCGCGAGCTGTATCGCGGCGTGCTGCAGGTCGGCATCGCCTATTTTCAGATCACGCGCGGCAACGGGCGCGGCGCGCTCAAGATGCTGCTGCGCAGCGTCCAGTGGCTCGCGCCGCTGCCGGACGTGTGTCAGGGCATCGACGTGGCGGCTTTACGTGCCGACTCCGCCCGTGTGCGCGCCGAACTGGAGCGTCTGGGCGACGATGGCATCGCTCAGTTTGATCGTCGGCTGCTCAAGCCGGTGCGAATGGTGGAATGAGGAAACAGGCATGAAGGCGAATCCGTTCACCCCCGGCGCCCCCTACGCGCTGATGATGATCAGCGCCAAAGGCGGCGTCGGCAAATCGACCATGACGGTCAACCTCGCCGCCGCCCTGACCGCTCGCGGAAAGAAGGTCGGCATTTTCGACGCCGACCTGTACGGACCGAACATCCCGGCGCTGCTCGGCATCCGCCAGCGGCGGCGGCTCGACATCGGGCGCAATCCCGACGGCATGTTCCCGATTGAGGCGCGCCCGGACGCGCTCGACATGCGCCCGCTTCAACCCTTCGAGCGCTACGGCATCAGGCTCATGTCGCTGGCGCTGCTGGTCGGCGACGATCAGGCGATCAGCCCCGCCAGCGACACTGCCGGGCTGATCATCGCCATGCTCCTGCGCCGCGTCGACTGGGGCGACGTGGACGTGCTGCTGATCGATATGCCGCCCGGCACGGGCGAGCCGCTGACGACGTTCCTACACTCCGGCGCGGTCGACGGTGCGCTGCTGATCACGCTCCGCGAGCAGTTGTCGCACCTCGATAACGGTCGGCTGGTGAATATGCTTGGCGCGAATCACGTGCCGGTGCTCGGCGTGGTCGAAAATATGACTCACGTCATCTGCCCGAAATGCGGCGAGTTGATCGAGATGTACCCCGCTCCGGCGGAAGGGCATGCCGCCTATGGCGGCGCGCCCGTGCTGGCGTCGGTTCCCTTTCACCCGCACCTCATCCGCCAGAACTGGCGCGAGCCGCCGCTCTCGCAGCCCGAATCCCCGGCGACACACGCACTGCTGGCGCTGGCGGATGTCGTGAGCGAGCGAATCGCCGCCGGCGTGCGTGCCCAGCCATCTCAGACAGAAGATTGCGAAGACTGCCCATAAATGGGCATACTCTATAGATAGATTGAGCATTCCGTCGCAGTGGGTGTTATCAGCAGGAGAGTCGGATGCGTCTACGCTTCATCGCCGTTATGGCTGCCGCCTTTATCGTGATGTACGTCGGTTACCAGCACCTCGCCGCTCAGAACGTTGTCACCTGTCCCGGTTTGGTGCAGCGCGCCATCGACTCGGTCGGCAACAACTGCGGCGGGCTGGATCGCAACAGCGCGTGCTACGGCTTCAACGATGTCGAAGCCGCCTTCAGCGTCGCTCAGCCGGTCAGCTTCTTCACCGCACCCAGCGACCGTGCCCGCCTGCTGGAGCTTGAATCGCTCAGTACCTCACCGATGATCGAGGAGCAGGAGAAGTGGGGCATCGCCCTGCTCAGCGTGCAGGCGAACCTGCCCGACACCCTGCCCGGTCAGAGCGTCATTTTCATGCTGATGGGCGATACCCAGGTCGAAAATGCCGTCCCGGAAGATAATACGTTCCAGACCGGCGCGACCGTCAACGTATCCCTCTCCATCGGCGCTGACCTGTATTACGAGCCGGGACTCGGCGGGCAGGTCGTCGGCAGCATCCCTCAGGGCACGGCGCTCACCGCCGACGCCGTCAGCGACGACGGGCAGTGGGTGCGCGTGGTCTATCGCGGCACGCCCGGCTGGATCACCCGTCAGGTGCTCACCGCCGACGGCGACCTCGGCGCGCTTCCCGTCATCGGAGCCGACACCAAAACGCCGATGCAGGCGTTCTACTTCCGCACCAGCATCTCCGGCACGGAATGTACCGAAGCGCCCAACGCGCTCGTCGTCCAGGGACCGCAGAACCTCATGGTCGACATCAACATCAACGGCGCGGATGTGCGCCTCGGCTCGACCGTCGCCTTCTACCTGCTGCCGGTCGATCCCGCGACCTTGCAGTATCTGGTCAGCCTGTACGGCGAGATCGGCGCGATCACCCGGCTGATGCAGGTGCTGGTCATCGACGGTCACGTCGTCCTCAACCCCGGCACCGACGAAGAAATGGAACTCAACACCGGCGAGATGACTTTCATCTGCCTGACCGACCCGGAAAATCTCGGCGCAGACGGACAGGACAACGACCGTACCGTCTTTGCCGACTGCCCCTGGGCGCCGCCGCGTCCGGTGACGGTCGAGGATTTGGAGCGTTTCCGCGAGATCGAGGGCGTCACGCTCAACTACCCCATCGACCTGCCGCTGCTGCTGCCGACGGTGACGCCGACGTTCACCAACACGCCGCGCCCCTTCGTCCCCTTCGTGCCGACCGCGACGCCGATTCCACCGGCAGCCCCGACCGACACGCCGCAGCCGGGGCTGCCGCCGCCACAGGAACCACCGCCGCAGCCCACGCCGACGAATACGCCTGCCTGCCCGACCGTTCCAACGTCCGCACCCGATGTGGCGTCGCTAATCGACGCCATCAATCTCGCCAACCAGTGTCCCGATGCCAACACAATCGACCTCGCGGGCGAGGGATCGTATACATTCCTCAGTGTGGACAACACCACCGATGGACCCAACGCGCTACCGTCGGTCACCAGCCCGATCACCATCAACGGCAGCCATGCCAGCTTCAACAATGACGCCTCGCTGCGCTACTTCCACGTCGGTGGGGGTGGTAACCTGACGATCAGCAATCTGTGGATGTATGGCGGCAGCGTTACCGGCGCGAACGGTGGCGCGGTTTACAACGCCGGCGCGCTCTCGCTTAGCAACGTGGCTATTCAAAACAGCTATGCCGACAACGGCGGCGGCATCTACAACGCCGGCACGCTCAGCATCTTTGGGGCGTCGATCAGTAACAATAATGAGGGCGGTAATGGCGCAGCTCAGAACGGCGGCGGCTTGTACAACGCCGGGACGGCGACCATCGACAAAACCACCTTCGCCTATAACGGCGCGGGCAACCTGGGCGGCGGCATCTACAACGCCGGTACGCTCAGCCTGCTGAACAGCACCGTCTCTCAGAATGGCGCTGCTGCCGGTGGTTTCGGCATCTACAACGCCGGCTCGACCACCATGAACTTCACGACCGTTTACGGAAACTACTTCTCCGGCGGGGTGAAGATCGACAACAGGGTCGATGCCGGTCTATCCGGGCGCTATGCGAAGCGGGTAGCCCTGGGGCAGAGCGGGGACTTCGCCGCCGTTGTCGTCGTCAGCGGCACCGTGACCGCCAAGAACTCGATCATTGGCGGCAGCATCCCGAACTGCTCTGGCACGATCTCGGCGGTAGGTACTGGCAATTTCTCTGATGACTCCACGTGCATCGGCTTTACGCCTGTTCAGGACGTTGGCGTCATCGGACTCAACGAACTCGGCATTGATAGCCCGGCGGTCGACGGCATCGGCGTGGACTGCACTACCAGCGGCGGCGCGACCGTGACCGACGACCAGTACTATACGCCCCGCCCGCAGGACAACACCGGGTCGGGCATGGGAACCTGTGACGCTGGTTCGTTTGAGGTGCAGTCGCAGTTCTAGGCTCCGTCGTAAGGCGCGCGGCTGCGCTGTATCAAATGTCAGGGATATGTTTTGTAGGGGCGGGTCTCAGACCCGCCCTTTTTGTCATCACTTCGCCTCCATTTGTTCCCCGCCGTTCTCGCTTTCCCCGAAGCGCGGGTATAATTCACCCTGCGAAGTGAGGACGGACATGCTGACAGTTGCCGAAGCGCTCCAACTGGATGAACTCAAAGGTGCGAAAGTCGTCGCCGGCAGCGATGGGCTGAGCCGTCAGGTCGGCTGGGTGCATGTGGCGGGCGTGCCCGACGCGCCCAACTGGCTCAACGGCGGCGAGCTGGTGCTCACCACCATGATCAACATGCCCGACGACCCCGCCGAGCAGCAGCAGTATATTCAGGCGATGGCGGACAAGGGCGTCGCGGCGCTGGCGCTGGCGGTCGGGCGCTACATCACCGAAGCCCCGGTTCACCTGCGCGAAGTCGCCGAGCGCACCCACTTTCCGCTGATCGAAATCCCGTTTCAGGCGCGCTTTGTCGATATCGCCCGCGCCACCAACGAGCGCATCTCGCAGGAAAATATGGCGCTGCTCGAACGCGCCCTGACCATTCACCGCGTGCTGACCCAATTGGTGCTGGATGGCGGCGACCTCAAACGTCTTGCCGAAACGCTGGCAGACCTGGTTGGGCAGTCGATCAGCATCGAAAACGAGCGCTTCGAGGCGCTGGCGGCGCATAATATCGCCGCTGTCGATGAGGCGCGGCGCTACACCCTCAGCGAAGGGCGCACCGATCCGCGCCTGGTCAGCGCGCTGGAAGAGCGCGGCATTCTGGGGCAAATCCGGCGCACGCTTCGCCCGGTTCACATCCCGCAGATGGTGGATGTCGGCTTGGAGATGGAGCGCATCCTCGCGCCGATTGTCGTTCACAGCAACATTTACGGCTACGTGTGGATCATCGCCGACGACCGCCCGATTTCCGAGTTGGACGAGCTGGCAATCGAGAGCGGCGCGACCATCGCCGCGCTGATGCTGCTGCATCAGGAAGCCCTGCACAGCGCCGAAGCCGCGCTCAAGGGCGGGCTGCTGGCGCAGTTGATCGAAGGCGAGAACGGCAAGCAGGCGGTGCTGGCGGATCAGGCGCTGCGCTATGGCGTCAATCTGGATGAGCCGTTCGTCCTGCTCATGGTCGAACCGGCGGATCGCGGCTCACAGAAGCTGCTTCAGCTTTACCGCCGCGTGAACCGGCTGTCGTCCAACTGGCAAGTGATTATCGGGCAGTTCGCCGGGGAGGTGCTGGTGCTGGCGCAGGCGTCGCACGACCTCGCCGCGCTGACCGACGCCGTCCACCGGCAAGCCAGCGCGCAAGCCGGGAACGTCCGTATCGGCGTGAGCGGCGTGCAGCACGGCGTCGAAGGCGTCGGGGCGGCGCATGGGCAGTGTCAGGACGCGCTCGCCATCACCCAGCAGTTGGACGACGCCAGCAGCACGGTCTATTTCGAGCGGCTCGGCTACCTGCACGTGCTGTACCGCGCCGGGGCGGGGGCGCTCGCCGGAAACCCGTATGCGCCCGCACTGCGCCGGCTGGCTGACGAACAGCAGACCGATCTGTTTCACACGCTCGAAGTGTATCTCGACGCCGGGGGCAACGGCGTGCAGACGGCGGAACTGCTGATGATCCACCGCAGCACGCTCAACTACCGCCTGACGCGCATCGAGGAAATCTGCGACGCCCGGCTGAATGACCCGGCGGTGCGCACCAACCTGCAGATCGCGCTCAAGCTGCTGCGGCTGTTCTCGGAGGAATAAAATGAGTGCTAGGCGCTAAGTTTTCACTCAGCACCCAGCACTCGGCACTCAGTACTGTTTTTTTACCGCCGCGTTGCGATGGTCAAGCCGAACGATCCGCCCGTGCCGCCGACATCCGTCACTTCGATGGTG
>JADLHH010000112.1 GCA_020848855.1 Anaerolineae bacterium
ATCGTCCACCGGCTCGACAAAGATACCAGCGGCTTGATCGTCGTCGCCAAAAACGCCCCGACACTCCACCGGCTGATGGGGCAGTTCCAGAAGCGCACCGTCGAGAAAATCTACGTCGCCCTGCTGGAACGCACGCCAAAAACCTCGACCGGGCGTATCGACGTGCCGCTGGGGCGCGACCCCAACAACCGGCGCAAGCGCGCCGTGATGCGCGACGGTCGCCCCGCCGTCAGCGAGTTCACCGTTGTCGAGCGTTTCGCCGACGGCAAGGCGCTGGTGCGCGTCCGGCTGCTCACCGGGCGCACCCACCAGATTCGCGTCCACATGGCGTTCATCGGCTGCCCAATCGTCGGCGACGCGCTCTACGGCGTCCGCAAGCAGTCGCTGCGCGGGCAGTTCCTGCACGCCGCTCGCCTGTGCTTCGACCATCCGCGCACCGGCGAACGGATGTGCTTCGAATCGCCGCTGCCAGAACGCCTCGAAGCTGTCCTCGCCGACCTGCGCAAACCTCGATAATTCCGCCGTTTTTCGCTACAATGTGCCGGCAATTCACGATCCGACGTAGGGACGCAGCACGCTGCGCCCCTACAGATGTAGATTCCCTACAAAGGACAAATCCATGCGCGAAATTACCGTCGCTGTCGCCCAGATCAAGCCCAAGTTGGGCGAAGCCGAGGATAATCTGGTCAAGATTTCCGAGATGATCGCCAAGATCGCCGCCTCGCAGAAGGTCGATCTGATCGTCTTCCCGGAGCTGGTCACCAGCGGCTATGAGCTGGGCTTGCGCTTCACCGATCTGGCGCAGCGCGTCCCCGGTCCGACCGTCAATCTGGTCGCCAAGCGCGCCAACGAATACGGCGTATACGTCGCTTTCGGCATGGTGACGAAGGAGCGCGTCGAGAGCGTTCTCTACAACTCCGCCATCATGATCGGACCCGAAGGCGATCTGGTCGACATGTACAACAAAGTCCACCTGCGTGGCGAGGAGCGCATGGCGTTCCGCGAGGGCTTCAAAATCCCGGTGATCGACACCGAGATCGGCAGCATCGGCTTGATGATCGGCTACGACCTCGCCTTCCCGGAAGTCGCCCGCAGTCTCGTCCTCGACGGCGCGGAGATCGTCTGCGTGCTGGCGAACTGGGAAGCCTCGACGATTGACGAGTGGAAAACCTACCTGCGCGCCCGCGCCTACGAGAACAGCGTGTTCATGGTCGGCGCGAACCGCGTCGGCGAGGATGTAACCCTGACCTTCGGCGGCGAGAGCATGATCGTCGGACCGCGCGGCGAAATTCACGCCTCGCTGGCGAACGAGACCGACGAGACCACCGGCGAGCCGAAGGAGGGCTTCATCACCGCCCGCATCGATCTTGACGAAGTCCGACGTAACCGTGAGGAATACCAGTTCATCCAGAATCGCCAGCCGACCGTCTACAAGCCGATTGTACGCCGCTATTAGGGTGATGTCGCTGTGACCGCCACGCCGCCCAGCGCCGGGTACTCGAAGCGGTCGCTTGCCGACAAGCTCGGCATCAAAGCCGGGATGCGCGTCGCCATCCTGAATGCGCCCGACGGCTACGACCGGACGTTAGGCACGCTCCCCGGCGGCGTGCAGCTGCTTGACTTGCTGGCGGATCGTCTCGACTTCATCCACGTCTTTGTCCGGGGGCGCGCCGCGCTCGAAGCCGACTTTCCCGACCTGAAGGCGTCGCTTGCGCCCGCCGGGATGTTGTGGGTGTCGTGGCTCAAAAAATCCGCCAAAATCCCGACCGACCTCGACGAGAACATTGTCCGTGAGATTGGACTGATGCATGGTCTGGTCGATGTCAAGGTGGCAGCGGTTGACGAGCGCTGGTCGGGATTGAAGTTCGTCTATCGGCTGAAGGATCGCTAGATGCGCGGATCGTCGCTGCCGACGCTGCTCGCCGTCGTCATCATCGCAGCCGCCGTGTTGGTCGGGGTCGTGCTGTTGATGGCGTCGCGCCCCGCGCCGGTGACGATCACCATCAACCCGCCGCCGCCGACTCCCGCCCCTACGCCGACCTTCACGCCGTCGCCAGCGGTCGTCTACATCACCGGCGCGGTCAACCAGCCGGGCGCGCTGGTTACGCTGCCGGCGGGCAGCCGGGTGAACGATGCCCTCGCCGCCGCCGGAGGCGCTGCCGCCGACGCCGATCTAGAGCGGATCGATCTGGCGGCGCTGGTGCGCGATGGCGATCACATCCACGTCTACCGGCAGGGCGAAGCCGCGCTCGAACTCGTATCGCCGGGCGATACTTCCGGCGGCTCGACCGCGCTCGTCCACGTCAACCGCGCCACGCAAACAGAACTGGAAACGCTGCCGGGTATCGGACCGGCGCTGGCGGGGCGGATCATCGCCTACCGCGAGGCGCACGGTGCGTTCACGTCGCTGCAGTCGCTCACCGAAGTCAGCGGCATCGGCGAGCGCACTATCGAACAGCTTGACGGGCTGGTCGCTTTTGACTGACGTGTGGAGGCGCTCCCGCAGGAGCGCAGTCCTGCTGCGTCCTCATGCCCAAAATCTCAGAACGTAAAGGCTTTTCATGATCGGTCGCGCCGAACCCGGACGTATAATGGGATTGTGCAAGGTAGGTTTTTTGTTGCACGCCCAGACAGTCGCGCAATATTCCGCTGACCCGGCACGTGTGCCGGCGGCTGGCGAGGATTGATGCACAATTCGACGGTAGCGGAAACCGACAAAATCCTGTTCGGCTCGCGCTGGGTGCTGCTGCTGTTCATCTGCGGCGCGCCGCTGGTTTTCCGCGCGCAGATTGGCGCGTTCAACACCGGCAGCATGATTTTCGCGTTCCTCTTTGGCGCGGTAACCAACGTCATCGTCTGGATTTTCCTGACGACACCCCGGCTCGTGCGCGCGGCATCGCTCGTCCTGCTGATATGCGATCTGCTGCTGGCGGTCGTCTTCGCGGCGACCAGCGAGGGCAACTTTCTCATTCAGGTGATCGCCGGCAGCGCGATCATGCTCTCCGGCTTACTGCGCCCGCGCGTGCGCTGGAATCTGGCGCAGGTGACCGGCGTGTTCGTGGCGATGGCGATCGTTCCGATGATAATGTTCGGCATCACGGTCGACCTCGCGCTGCTGGTGCTGTTTCTGGTTGGTCTGCTGACGGTCTTCGCCAGTTACGTCTACGATCTGGAACTGGTCGGTCTGCGCCGCCACGTCGGCTCACTCAGCAGCCAGCAGTCGGACGACGTGGACGACGTGCGCACCCGCACCCGCGCCGTTTCTGAACTGACCTATACCATGAGCGCCACGCTCAATTATAAGAAAGTCCTCGACACCGTCCTCGAAGCCGGGCGCATCGGCTTGCGGATGCCGGAGCGCGAACAGTCCAGCCTGTTCGCCGGCATCTTCCTGTTTCACGTCGACGACAGCAAGCTGCACGTCGTCTCGTCACGCCGCTTCACGCGCGCCGACGACCTGCGCGTGATTTCCGGCACCGAAGGGATCGTCGGACGGGCGCTCAAGGAAGCGACACCCGTTTTCGGAACTGATGCTTCCACCGACCCGGAGCTTCAGTATTTCGTTGCGTTTCAGGCGTGTAAGTCGCTGCTGGTGATCCCACTGCGCGCCGGTTTTGACAACTTCGGCGTGCTGCTGTACGGCAGCGATTCGCCGAACGCCTTCACGCAGGAACACAGCGAACTGCTCACCGCCCTCGGCGTGCAGGCGACGCTGGCGCTGCAGAACGCCGTGCTGTATCACAACCTGCTCGAAGAAAAAGAGCGCATCGTCGACGTGGACGAGGAAGCTCGCAAGAAGCTCGCCCGCGATCTTCATGACGGACCGACCCAGAGCATCGCAGCTATTGCCATGCGCATGAGCTACATCAGCAAGCTGTACAAGAAATCGCCCGAACTCGTCCCGGACGAGATCAAGAAGGTTGAGGATTTAGCCCGGCGCACCACCAGCGAAATTCGGCATATGCTGTTCACGCTGCGCCCGCTCGTGCTGGAGACGCAGGGCTTATCCGCTGCACTCAACCAGCTCGCCACCAAGACCTACGAGATGCACAAACAGGCGGTTGCCATCCGGGTCGAGCGCTCAGTTGAAGAGCGGCTCGACTTCCAGCAGCAGGGCGTAATCTTCGATATCGCCGAAGAAGCGGTCAACAATGCTCGCAAGCACGCCAAAGCCAAGCTGATCAGCGTGACTGCGTCACGGCAGGACGAGATGGCGGTCGTGCAGATTGCTGATAACGGCGTCGGCTTCGACGTAGTTGCGGTTAACGAGAACTACGAGACGCGCTCCAGCCTGGGCATGATCAACATGCGTGAGCGCGCCGCGCTGCTCGACGGCACGCTCAGTGTCGAAAGCGCGCGCGGCAAAGGCACGGTCGTCACCCTGATTTTGCCGCTCAAGCAGCCGGAATCGGTCGCGGCGTACAACGGCTTCGGTCGCCCGCGCACCAAGCTGGCGCTTGCTGCCGCTGCTCGCCTCGAACGCGCCGAAAACTGGCATCCCTACCTGTAAACAAGTGCTGAGTAAGTGCGCCTGCTGGCGTGTACTCGGTTCATACGGTATTGTCCTTGACTCAGCACAGCGAAACGAAGTTTCGCCCAGTACTCGGTACTATTGCGTTAACCTTCTTTACCTGGAGACTTCTGAAGAATGCCCCCATCCGACCTTGCCGCGCTGCGCGGCGAACCAAGCTACGTCTGGCGTGCGGGGCAGGAGCGCCGCCTGGGCATGATTGCCGCCTGGACAACGCTCGACAACGCGCGCGTGCTCGACGCTGGCTGTGGGGTCGGCATGTACACCAGCAATTTTATCGAGCGCTACACGCCGCACGTCGAGGGTATCGAATACGAATTCGCGCGCGCGCTTGAAGCGCAGACCAGCACGCCGCACGCCGTCGTCGCTGCCAACGAATATCTGCCGTACCCGACCGGATATTTCGACACGATCCTGTCGCATGAGACGCTGGAACATGTCGTCGACGACCGCGCCGCCGCGCTGGAACTGGTGCGCGTCCTCAAGCCCGGTGGTCGACTGGCGATATTCGTGCCAAACCGCTGGTACTTCTTCGAGACGCACGGACATTACTGGCGCGGCGAATACCACTTCGGCAACACGCCGCTGATCAACTACCTGCCGGGTGTCTGGCGCAATAAACTCGCGCCGCACGTTCGTGCCTATACCAAACGCGGGCTGCTGCGCCTGTTCGACGGCTGCCCGGTGTGCGTCGTGACCCACCAGCGCATCTACCCCGGCTACGACAACATCATCGCCCGGCTCGGCGGGGCAGGGCGGCTGATCCGCGCCGTTATGCAGGGCGCGGAAGGCACGCCATTCGACACGTTCGGCTTGTCACATTTCCTCGTGCTGGAAAAGACGTAGCCAGCGCCTCGTGCAACGTCGTGAAGAATTTCACGTATAACAGGGCAAAGATAAGGCGCGGATTCTAAGGAGTTTGATCATGACCAGGTCTCATCACATCAACACGCGCGCGTTGGTTGCTCTCGTCATGCTTTGCTCGTTTGTCGTGCTGCCGTTTTCCGGGATCGCCCTGCACTTTGCCAGCTCAGGATCATTTTCGTCGATCCGCCACCTGCTTATGACGATCCACAATCTCGCTGCGGCGATCTTCCTCATTTCCGCCCTTCTGCATTTGAAACTTAACTGGAAACCGCTGACAAACTATCTGAAACTCACAACAGCACGGGGGCGGAGCTATCGCACTGAATTCGCTACCGCGTTCCTGATTGTCGCCATTCCGCTAATACTAGGGACGCTGCACGTTTTCGCTCTGGGAGTGAGCTAGACGCTGGGGTGAATCAAAAACGCCCTCGCATGGCGAAGGCGTTCATTTTTCGGTTGTTTGGCGTTACGCCCGCTTGAGCGTGACCTTGCGCCCGCGCATCGTCCGCTGGTGCATCCGCTTGATCACCCGGTCGACATGCACGTCCTTCACGTCCACGAACGTCTCGTCGGCGTGAATATCAATCGCTCCGATGGCGCGACCGGGAATGCCTGCTTCGCCGGCAATCGCGCCGACCACGTCACCCGGCTGGATGCCGTGCGTGCGCCCGGCGTTGAGCATCAGCCGCACCATGCCGTCCTCCTGCTTGCCGGGCTGGCGTTTGCCGAACGGCTTCTTGCGCGACCATTCGCTGCTGTGTTCGCGCTCGCGGTCTGTGCGCGGCTTCGGCTCGCGGATGTCCTCGACCGGGCGCTGTGCCTCGCTTGCCCGCGCCAGCCGGATAGCGGCGGCGGCGACTTCGGCGGCGTCGTAGCCCGCCTCCAGCAGATGGCTGACCACGGATAGTTCACGACCGAGGTCGGTTTCCGCCAGCATCGTCTCCAGTTCAGCGGAGAAGTGCGCGTCACGGCGGGCGTATACATCGGCAGCAGTCGGCAGCTTCGCCGGGTTGATGCGCTGCCCGGTGAAGCTCTCGATGGTTTTCAGCCAGCGGCGCTCGCGCGGTGTCACCAGCGTGATCGCCACACCTGCCCGCCCAGCGCGCCCCGTTCGTCCAACCCGATGCACGTAGTCCTCGGCATCATACGGCACATCGTAGTTGATGACGTGCGACATATCTTCGATGTCCAGCCCGCGCGCCGCCACGTCGGTTGCCACCAGCACGCTGACGTGCCCTCGGCGGAAGCGGCGCATGACCGTCTCGCGGGCGTCCTGCGCCATATCGCCGTGCAGCGCTTCGACCGGGAAGCCCCGGCTCAGCAATTCGTCGGCAAGCTGCGCCGCGCCGATTTTGGTGCGGACGAAGATCAGCGCGCTGGTGATGGCTTCGACTTCCAGCAGCCGGGCGACTGCCGCCAGCTTCGAGGATTCATCGACCAGATAATGCCGCTGCTCGATCTGCGGAACGGTCAGCGTTTTATGCTCGATGGCGACCGTCTCCGGGTCGTGCATGTACTTGGTGGCGAGCCGGCGGATTTCCGTTGGCAGTGTCGCCGAAAACAGCGCCGTCTGCCGTTCATCCGGCGTCCGGCTGAGGATGGTCTCTACGTCGTCAATGAAGCCCATCTTGAGCATCTCGTCGGCTTCATCGAGTACCAGATAGCGGACGCCGCTCAGGTCGAGCGCGCCTTTGTCGATCAGGTCGATCACGCGACCGGGCGTGCCGACCACCACATGAACGCCGCTTTCCAGCCGCTTAATCTGGCGGACATACGACGAGCCGCCGTAGATTGCCAGCACTTTCGCGCCCAGATGCCTGCCGTACTGAAAGATCGCTTCCGCGACCTGATTTGCCAGTTCACGGGTCGGCGCGAGGATCAAGCCCTGCACCCCGTGTTCACTAAAGTCCAGCTTCTCCAGAAGGGGCAGCGCGAACGCCGCCGTCTTCCCCGTGCCCGTCTGTGCCTGACCGAGCACGTCCCGCCCGGCAATCAACGCCGGGATCGCCCGCTCCTGAATCGGCGTCGGGGTTTCATAACCCAGTTCCACGACCGCCTTCATCAATTCGGGGCGCAGGTTCAAAGTCTCGAAATTCATAGACCTCCGCAGCGTGTGGCGCTGCATCTACACTTGATGATTACACAGAAAAAACCCTGCACCGGGGCAGGGAGGATTGACGGAGGATTCGTTGAGGATTCTTTCCACAATCTAGTTTAGTATAGCATAATTTTATGCCATATCAACCGTGATTTGCCGGGGAGAACCAGGGAAAATGCTGCCGTCTTTTACCGGCGTAAGGCGGCAACTGCTTCGCGCACAGGACGGCAATAAGACATGCATTTAGCCCGGCAATGGATTCGCTGGTGAGAATACGCGAGCTAAGGCGCGCACCTTTGGAACCGGGCAGGTACACGGGTCTGCCCCTACGAAAACCACACTGTGGGATTGGCAATGTACTACGCGAGCAGTAAGGGAAGATGTGGGAAATCTAGCATTATTATAGAACAAATGTTTCGCTTGTCAAGGCACATGTGTACACCCCAATGTTTGGGGGGTGAGGTGGGATAAGAGCAAGTGCTGAGTGAAGAGTGCTGAGTGCCGAGTCAAGAACAAAAGCGATGTGCGGGGTGAGGCGGCTGGAAATGTGGGATAAGAGCAAGTGCTGAGTGAAGAGTGCTGAGTGCCGAGTCAAGAACAAAAGCGATGTGCGGGGTGAGGTGGCTGGAAATGTGGGATAAGGGCAAGTACCGGGCTTGCCGCAGGCAAGCGCGCGATGAGCATTGACCAAAGGACGAGAGCGAATCGCGGGGCAGCCACACAGGTTTGCCCAACGAAAACCCTGTATTGGGATGCAACCCGGCGTAGCCCGTGAGGAGTAGACGACTAACTGGATTTTGCAGGGCGGGCGTTACATGTAACGCCCCTACAAAAACCCACCGCAATTCGCCTGGACATCTACTATGCACAATCAAGCGAATAGTGTGGGTTAAAAACGGGCACAGGTGCAACCTGAGGTTGCCTGGCTGCACCCCTACAACAACACCTGATGGTTTCTCTGTGGTTGTACTTAGGGCATATCGACCGGGGCGACGATGGCGGTTGGCGCGGCGTAATGGGCACGCGGCTCGCGGATCAGGAAGATTACGCCCGCCGTCAGGAGGCTGGCGACCGCTGCCGAGCCGAACGTCGCCTGATAACTGACGGTATCCGCCAGCCAACCGCCGACAATCGGCGCGAGCAGGGTCGCCGGGGAGACCAGCGTATTGGCAAGTCCGATATAGTACGGGCGCTCGACTTCGCTGCCGAACTCGGCGATGAGCGCGTAAATCGACGGTGTCAACCCGGCATTGGCGAACCCCGCCAGCGCGAACACCAGATAGAACCACTCCAGCGACGGCGCGAACAGCGCGACTGCCGCGCTGGCGCCCGCCAGCAGCACGCCGACGGCGAATGTGAAGCGGTGGCTGGAACGGTCGCCCAGCCAGCCAAAGACCGGGTTAGTGAGAAGCTGCGCGATCAGCAGCACACTGGTCATCACGCCGGCGGTTCCCGCGTCCAGCGCGAAATGACGCACCGCGTACACGGTGAAGAACGCCGTGCCCACCGATGCCACCTGCGCCAGCAGCCGCGCGCCGATGAACATGCGGAAGTTGCCGTCGCGCCGCAGGATATCGCCCAGCCCGCGCCAGAATTCGCGGGCGCTGCGCGAAACGGTGCGCACGGCTTCGCCCTCCGGCTCGCGGATTTGCGCGAGAAAGCCGAACGAAATCAGCGTCGAAACGCCTGCCAGAAAGAAACACAGCGCGAAATTGGCGGCGCTGCTGCCCGCGCTCAGGATCAGCCCGGCGACGACTGCCCCGGCGCTGCTCATCAGGTTCGAACCGGAACTGAGCGCACCGTAAAATGTCCCCCGCAGGCTGGACGGGACGATCTTGGCGACCATAGTCTGCCACGCCGTCGCCGTCAAGCCGCCGCCCATCGCCTGCCAGGTGACCAAGACGAAGATCAGCGTGAGCGCCATGCCGCGTTCCATCTGCGGCACGAGCAGCGCGACCAGCGCCAGCGCGAAGAAGGGCAGCCGTTCCTGGAGCGTCATGAACAGCACCATCGGCTTGTAGCGCCGCAGCCGGGCGACCCGATTTGCCGTGAACACCCCCGGAAGCTGCCAGCCGACCATGCGCATGGCGGCGATCAAGCCGATTAGTACGCTGGAATCGGTCAGGCTGGCGACGAACAGCGGGATGACGGTCACGTAGGACGCGACGCCAAGCGCCAGACCGAAGAAGCTGGATTCCATCGTGTGCGTGGCGAAGTTGAAGCGGACGTTCTTCTGGATGTCTGCGCCCAACGGCAACCTCACTGGCGGCAAGGGAAGGTCAAGAAGGGAGGGTCAGGATAATCGCCGAGCGGATTACGATTGTTCGGCGGACGCCGCCGCCACCAGCGGAACGGGATGGGCGCGCGGCTCGCGGATCAGCAGCACGATCCCTAAAGCCGCCAGCCCGCTGAGCGCCGCGATCCCGAAGGTCGTGCCGTAGCCCAGCCAGTCCGCCAGCCAGCCGCCGACGATCGGGGCGAGCAGGGTCGCCGGGGCGACGAGCGTATTGGCAAGCCCGATGTAGTAGGGGCGTTCGGCTTCGCTGCCGAACTCGACCGTCAGCGCCATGGTGGTTGTCCACAGCGCGGCATTGGCGATACCCGCGAGCGTGAACACCAGATAGAACCACTCCAGCGACGGCGCGAACAGCGCGACCGCCGCGCCCATACCGGCGACCAGCACGCCGAGACCGTACATGAGGCGGTGGCTGTAGTGGTCGCCCAGCCAGCCGAATACCGGGTTGGCGACGACCTGTGACAGCATCATGATGCCGGTCATCACGCCGGCAGTCGCGGCGCTCATGGCGAAGGTGCGCACGGCATACACAGTGAAGAACGCCACGCCGACCGACGCGACCTGCGCCAGCGTGCGGGCGACGATGAACAGGCGCAGGTTGCCATCCCGGCGCAGGATATCGCGCAGGCTGCGCCAGAATTCGCGCGCGGTTGGCGAGACTGCCTGCGCTGCCGGCGCGTCCGGCTCGCGGGTCGAATTCAGGAAGCCGAGCGACAGCATCATGGAAATCCCGGCGATGAAAAAGCACAGCGCGAAACTGCGCGGGTCATTCTCGGTCGAGAGGATGACCCCGGCGAGCAGCGCGCCGCCGCTGCTAAGCAGGTTCGCCGCCGACGACTGCAAGCCGTAGAACATGCCGCGCAGCTCGGTCGGGATGAGCTTGGCGATCATGCTCTGCCATGCCGTCCCGGTCAGCCCGCTGCCCATCGACTGCCAGATCACGAACAGGAATGTGAGGACGAGGGCGAGTTCGCGCCCCAGGGTAGGCACGGCGAGGGCGATCAGCGCCAGTGGGAAGAAGGGCAGACGCTCGTTGAGGGTCATCAGCACGACCATCGGCTTATAGCGCCGCAGCCGGGCAACCCGGTTCGCGGTCAGGAGCTGGGGAAGCTGCCAGCCGATGGTGTGCATGGCGGCGATCAAGCCGATCAGTACGCTCGAATCGGTGAGGGTGGCGACGAACAGCGGGATGACTGTTACATACGAGGCGACGCCAAGTCCCAGCCCGTAAAAAGCGCCGTCCATGACATTGACGGCGAGGTTGAAGCGGACGTTCTGACGAATTTCGGCGAGCAAGGAAAGACCTCACAGGGTACAGCGCGATTCTACCATCCCTCCCGCGACGATATAAGGCCAGATGGACTCAGGGGCAGGGTCATCGCATCAAAATAGCCATTTAGGTCAAAAAAGGTCATAGGTGTTTTGTAGGGGCAGACCTGTGTGTCTGCCCCAGCGGGCGAACACGTGGGTTCGCCCCTACAAGAGCGTTGTGAACCA
>JADLHH010000113.1 GCA_020848855.1 Anaerolineae bacterium
CAATTACATCAATGCACTTGTGGATAACAGCCGCCTGTACTGGCGGAGCATTATCGAGCGGCTGAACCAACTGCGTGATCTGCTCGACCAGGAAGTAGCGGGGCTGGACTCCGGCATTTATGCCGAGCAGCGTGAGGCGCTGGAAGAAGCGAGCCAGATTGCCGAAGCCGAGTTGAAGTCCTATTCAAGCGGCAAGGTGATCGGGGACGTGCAGTCGGTCTTTCAGGCGAACATGAACGGCTTCACGATGGGCGCGCTGGCGGCGCTGATCGGGCTGGTGGTGGTGCTGGTGGCGACGGTTGGGACACCGGGACCGCTGCTAGCGGGAACTGCGGCATTGGCACTACCTGCATTTATTGTCGCTGTGCCTGTAACAGCGGTTGGTGGCGTGTTGGCAATGCGCTACTACCGCCGCGTGACCGACGACACCAAGCGCGAACTGAACGAGCGCATCGACACGATCGAAAAGACGTACCACGAGGCGCTGGACACCCTGACCCAGAAAGAGCGCAACCGCCTGACCCAGTACGGCAAGCAGGTGCTGACGCCGATTTTCAGCCGCCTTGAAGTGCTGAACGAACGCTACCTGACGCAGCAGCAAGAGATGCAGGCGTACCGAGAACAGATCGCCACGCTGCGTAAGGACATAGAGACAAGCCACTAGATGATGACGCTTGAGGAACAGTTCGTCGCATTCCTCCAACTGCTGCTGGCAGCATTTCTGGGGGGGATTATCGGGCTGGAGCGCGAGCACCGCCAGCATGAAGCAGGCCTGCGCACGCACATGCTCGTCTGTATAGGGTCCTGCCTGTTCACGATCCTGTCATTCAAGGCGTTTCCGGGCAGCGACCCGGCGCGTATCGCGTCGCAGATTCTGCCGGGGATGGGGTTTCTCGGCGCGGGGTCGATCATCAAATACGGGCGCGATATTCAGGGACTGACGACCGCCGCCAGCATGTGGTTCACCGCCGCGATGGGGATGGCGGTTGCGACCGGCTCGTGGTTTCTGGCGCTGACGAGCACGCTGCTGGTCTGGTTCGTGCTCTCGATTATGCACCGCCTGCGCGGTCCGAAGGAAACGCATTCCCACAAGAAGGTGAAGGACAAGAAAATCGAACGCACAAATGAAGACGCCTAGCCTTATAAGTCCTAGAGCCGGTGCAGCGCCTTGATCTGAGCCAGCAACCGTGAAATGTCCGGTTCCGGGCGCTGGGTGGGCGGCGCGCCGAGCGGGTCGTCGGTCGGTTCGCCCAGCAGCACCCGCGCCACGTTGCAGATACCGTAGCTCAAGGCATCGAGGTCGTAGCCGCCCTCCATCACGAAGACGATTTTGCCCCCGCAGTAACGCTCCGCCATCTTCATCAGTTCGCGCGAAAGCTGCGCGTAACTATCCAGCGTGAGTTTCATCCCCGCAAGCGGGTCGGTCCAGTGGGTGTCGAAGCCTGCCGAGACGAGGATGAGCTGCGGCTGGAAGCGTTCGGCGGCTTTCCAGACGATTTCCTCGTAGACACGCGCGAAATTGACATCGCCACAACCTGCCGGGAGCGGGACGTTGATGGTGCAGCCCACACCATCGCCCACGCCCACGTCGGTGACCGCGCCTGTGCCGGGGTAGAGCGGGTACTGGTGGGTCGAGATGAAAAGCACCGACGGGTCGTCGTAGAACATGGCTTCCGTGCCGTTGCCATGATGCACGTCGTAATCGACGATCAGCACACGTTCGATGCCGTACTGCTGCTGGGCACAGCGCGCGGCAATCGCAATATTCCCCAGCAGGCAGAAGCCCAAGCCGTAATCGGCAATCGCGTGGTGTCCCGGCGGGCGCACGGCTGCCAGCCCGTTTGCCGCCGTGCCGTCCATGACGGCGCTGACCGCGTCGATCACGCCGCCAGCCGCGAGACGGGCAATATCGAGCGCGCCCGGTCCGGCATACGTGTTGGCGTCGAGCATGGCGGTGCGTTCCATGACGTTGACGCGCTTGAGAATTTCGAGATAGTCGGGCGTGTGTACGGTCAGAATCTGTTCGTCGGTAGCAGGCTGTGCCTGCAACGCCAGCATCCGCGCGCTCAAGCCGCTTTCGTCCAGCCGCTGCCACACGGCGCGGATGCGCCCCGCATGTTCAGGATGCCCCGGAAAATCGTGATCTTCGTAACGCGGGTGAGTGACGTAAACGGTGGTCATCGAGTGTCTCCTGTTGCGCCCTGTGAGCGTGGATCATTGTGAACGCAATGAGCGCTTCTGGCAAGTGTTATAATGCTGCTCAAACCAGCTTTTCTGGTGGGTTTGTCCCCGATGAAGCGTAATTCAGGCTCGTTGCTCGGCTTGACGTCAAAAAATGCTCGCAGAAGCAGCATGAGGATCGATTCTATGCAGTATGAACCGCTGGTTGCGTGGGCGCGTGAGACTGCGGAACAACGTTCACCGGGGCGGAAGTACGTGACCGTCTGGGCTTCGACCGAGTGCAGCAACATGCTTGCCCACAGTCAGGTAAAGGCGGGGCGCAGGCTGCGGGGAAAGGCGCGCTACGAGGGTTTCGAACTGCTCGACTGCCCGCTGGTGACGCGCATCAGCGACTACGGCGCACGCGGCAACAAAGTGGCGCTGACTTCGACGGCTGGCGCGTTCGCGTTCCGGTTTTCGCAGGAAGGCAAGCCGTTCGAGGTGATCTACGCCAGTGCCTACTTCAACGACGACGTTCAGAACCTGAACGCGATCGCGCTCGTGCCGGAAGACTGCCTGGAAACCTGGGCGGCGTTCGAGGTGGCGTGTACCCGCGCCGTGCGCCCACGCATTCGGCGCCGCCGCGACATGTATATCATCGGCGGGACGGACGCCTTCTTCGACCCGACGGTGGACTGGGACGACATCATCCTCGAACAGTCGCTGAAGGACAAGCTGCTGGAGGATATGGAAGCCTTCTTCGGCAAGGGAATCGCCATTTACCGCCAGCTAAAGCTGCCGCCGTTCCGCAAGCTGCTGCTGGCAGGTGTTCCCGGCACGGGCAAAACCATGCTCTGCGCGGCGATGGCGAAGATTGCGATTGCCAACGGGCGGGTGGTGGTTTACGTTTCCGGCGCAGACCGGGATGGCGCGTCGTTCGAGAAAATCCAGCGGGCGCTGCAAGCGGTGACGGCGGCGCGTTACCCGGTGCTGCTGATCGTCGAGGAACTGGACGCCTACCTGCAGGGGGACGACAAGGCGCGGATTCTCAACGTGCTCGACGGTATTGAATCACCAAACAACCCGAAAGGGGCGCTGCTGCTGGCGACGACCAACTACCCGGAAGCGATTGACGAGCGCATTTCCAAGCGACCGGGGCGGCTCGACCGCATCTTCGTGATTCCGACGATTCAGGACGAAGCGCAGGGCGAAGCGATGCTCCGGCATTACATGCGCGAACAGTGGCAGGAAGAACACCTCGGCGTCGTGCCTGACCTGATCAACCAGCCGGGGGCGTTCGTGCGCGAAGTGGCGTTGCACGCCCGGATGCTGGCAGCGCACGACCACCGGCTCGACGTCACGCTGGACATGCTGGAAAGCTCGGTACAGAGCCTGCTGCGGCAGATGCGCGCAGA
>JADLHH010000114.1 GCA_020848855.1 Anaerolineae bacterium
GCTGAAGCTCGCGCCATTTGTTGTTGAGTTCGAGCGTCTCCAGCGGCTCGATCCACAGCGTCGCACCGCTGGCGGACGAATCGTGGACGACGCCGGGAATTTTGCCCTTATGCTCGGCTTTCAACGGGATGACGTAGCGCCCGTTGCGCATGGTCACCAGCGCCTCTTGCAGCAGCGTCTGGTTGCCGCTGGCGCTGATCATGCGCTGGAGCTTGGTTTGTAGGCGGTCGAAGGCGATCTTCAGGTCGCGCCGGATGATCGCTAGCTGTGGGCTGGCGCTGTCCTTGACCTGCGCGTTTTCATCCAGCACCCGCTCGATTTCAGCCTGCAGCTTGGGACATTCCTCAAGCTCGGCAGCGATGTCCGCCAGCAGCGGATACTGCCCCTTCATCCGCCCCAGCGTGCGCTTGAGGGTGGTCGCACGTCGCAGCGTCAGCCGGATATCCAGCAGCACGCTCGGCTCGATCAGGATGCCGCGCTGTGCCAGAATCGCCGGTTCGCGCACGTCGCGCGCGCCGCCCAGCGTGGCGTTGAACTGGTTGGCGAACATCAGCCGGGCTTCGGCGGTCTCCTGCTGCCAGATGCGGGCTTCTTCGAGGTCGCCGGTCGGGAACAGCTCGCGCGCCAGGTCAGCGCCGGCGGAAAACGTCGTGTAGCCGGCGAGGCGGTCGAGCACTTTATTCAATTCGAGAACACGGATCGCTTTTTCGTTCATTTACGGGAAAACTTCGTCTGTGAAACAACCGTTGTCATTTTATCAGACACGCGGAGAGATCACAACGGCGAGGTTCGGGAGAGGATACGAAGGGGTCAGGAAGGCTGCGCGATTCGCCAGTTCGCCCGCTGGATCGGCAGGATGTCGAAATCGTCATCGGCTGTCACCAGCGTCGCGTCAAGCCGCTGCGCCAGCGCCGCCAGCAGCAGATCGATATCGGCAAGCTGCTTACCCCGGCTGACCGCGTCTGCCCAGAACTGCGCCGCTTGTAGCCAGTCGGCATCTTCCAACGGGATCAATGTCAAGCGCGGAAGGATGTTCTGATTGAAGGCACGATATTTCACTTCCGCTTTTCTGCGGAATAAACCTCGTCGCAGTTCGTAGAGAACGGGTTGACATAAATACACAATCTCGTCGCGTTCAATGGTTGAGACGAAATTGTGAGCGACCAACTCTACATTAGCGAGCAAGTCCGAGAGCACGTTGGTGTCTACGACGCAAGTCAATTTTCCTCGTCCTCAGCGCTGTCCATCCAGGCAAATTCATCGGGATCAAGCGGTTCGATATACTCAGAATTCATATCCGCAATGATAGCATCGAGTTGCTCCTCGCTTAACCCTTCGCGCATTTCGGCAAACGCCGCCATCAGCGCGGCAGCCCTTTCCTGAGGGGTTTCGTCAGCAATCTCCGGTTTCACAGCGCGCCGCTGATCGATATAGGCGCGCACTTCCGCCAGTTCCTCGTCGTTGAGCTGATCAAGCGTGCGATACAGGTCGTGTAGGTGGTCCATACCCAGAAATCCTTTCGCCCTAGCTCTGACTCTATTTTAGCGGGTATATTCTTCAGCGGTTAGCGGAAACACGATTATTGGACGTAGGGGCGTAACATGTTACGCCCACAGGGCTGGACGAAGGCTCACATATGCGCATCCTCATGTTTTCGATCACGCCGCTGTTCCCGAAGCACGACATGGGCGGCGGGCAGAAGCACCTGCGCAATATCGCCCTGCACCTCGCCGAGCAGGGACACGACATCACCCTGCTGTGTACGCGCCGCGCCGACACCAGCGAGCCGTTCCACTGGCACGAGCGCGCCCTCGTCCTGCCGATTCTGCGCTTCCGGCAGCCGTTCCCCGCCCCCTATGACACGCCCGCCTACAACATCGCCGCCATCATGCAGGATGTGGGCGAGCATATGCAGCGCGCCGACCGTTTCTACATCCATGACGGCGAGTTCGTTTTTCCCTACGTCTACCGCGACAAGCCGACAGTCGTCGGGCTGCGCGACAACGTGTACCCCGAAACCATTCAGGGCGCGTTCCACTTCGAGGGGCATCGCCTGATCGTGATTTCGGAGTACGCCCGCCAGTTCTTTTTGCAGACGGTCGGGCGTTTCTTCCCCGAACTGCCGGGGCGCATCCAGGTGATTCGCAACAGCATCGACTGGACACGCTTCCAGCCGACACCGCCGGATCGCATCCTCGCGCTGCTGCCGAAAGTCGACCCGCAACGGCACGCCATTGTGCTGCACCCGCACCGCCCGGAGGACAGCAAAGGCATCTGGCAAACCATCGAGGTCGCCGACCGATTGGTGCATGAGCACCACATCGTCAACCTGCGCGTGCTCGTCCCGCGCTGGCTCGGCGTCGAGTTCGACCCCGGCGTGCAGGATTTGTACGCCCGCGTCGAGCGCGAGATCGCCGCGCGCCGGCTGACCAAGTATTTCGTCTTTCACGACTGGGTTCCGGTCGAACTGCTGCCGGAATACTACAGCCTGGGCGGGGTAACGCTGGCGCTCGGTCACTTCGTCGAATCGTTCGGCAACGCCGTCTACGAATCGCTCGGCTGCGGCACGCCGAGCATCGTCGCCCGCATTTCGACGCACCGTGAGCTGCTGCCCGATTACCTGATCGACAAGGTGGATTTCGGCGACCACGACACGGCGGCGCGCATCGCCGCCGAAATTCTGCGCGACGAGCGCCGCACCTCACCGGCGACGCTCGACTACCTGCACGCCAATTTCCGCCTCGAAGACCAGTTGAACGCCTACGCCGAGACAATCCTGAGCGCCGAAGCCGCGCCGCCGATGCGCTACCGCTTCGCGCCGCTGGACGAGTCGACGCGCTTCAGCCTGCCGGTATGGTGCTATCGCGCCGGGGCGAAGGGCATCTATCACGATTATCTGGTGACGTATTTGCAGGACGCCGCGCTTGAGAACTTGCTGGATGCGTATCCGGCGGGATTCACGTTCGGGGAAGCGAAAATGCGAGGCATAGCTAGGGATCAAGTGGTGGCGTGGTATCGGGAGGGGTATTTGGTGCCGCAACCCACCGACCGGTAAGCGCCATTCTTGCGCCTAAAGACTTTTCTGCATGAAGGATGTGTGTCACGATGCGTCATGTTCAACGCTGGCTTGTGCTGATCCTGATCGGCTTCTTGGCGCAGGCTGCCCCGCTGTGGGCACAGGAAGCGCTGCCGCTGACCGCGGGTGAAACCGTGAACAGCCGGCTTGAGGGCAGCAGCTTTGCCGTGTACACCTTCGCCATTCCGGCGGGCGAAGATGCCGTCGTCGCCCTGAATGCCGATCACGCCGTGCTGCCGAACTACTGCGTGAGCATCCCCGGCGAAGCGGCGGAGTGCACACGCTGGGGCGGCGGCGGTGACGGCGCGATCGCCATCACGTTTGTCATCCCCTCGCGCGACACCATGCAGCAGGTCGTCCTGCGCCTCAACCGCCCGATCAGCGGCGCGGCGCAGTACACGCTGTCGCTCTATACCCTCGCGGCGCAGCCCTTCGCGCTGGAAGCAGCGTTCGCCGGGCAGCCTGCCGCCAACGCGCCGTTTCAGCTTTACGCGCTAGAGGCAGACCCGGCAGCGCCGTTCAGCGTGACGGCTGTCGCGTCGGACGACGACAGTTTCCTGTGGGCGGCATTTGAACCGTACAAGCTGCAGCCCGGCTTCGCGTCCGAAAACCAGCTTCCTATTCCGATTGAGGTCGATCAGGCATCGACCGACGTCAGCGGCGGGCTGCGGCGGCTCCAGCTTTACTATCTCGGCGGCGATGCCTTCCGCGTGCTGGTGCAGGCGGACGCGGCGTATTCGCTCGCAAGCACGCCGATCACCATCACGCCGCTCGGCGCGGCTCAGGCGATGACGGTCAGTCTGTCGTACCGCCAGCCGCTGACGGTCGTGCGCCTCGCCAGCGCCGACGCCGTGGCGTTTTCGCTCAA
>JADLHH010000115.1 GCA_020848855.1 Anaerolineae bacterium
ATTCGCCCGGAGAACGGCAACGACTTTGTTTACATCGTCATGCCAATGAGCATAAATCGGTAACCAAGATATTAATAGACAGCAGCATATGCGCGGTAAAATTTCCATCAATCTGACGAGGGCGCTCACATTTTTCCAAACATGGACGCTAGAGAGCGCCTACGTTTATGGATTGCTTTATGCTGATGGGAATATAACTCATCGGACAGGCAATCGATCTATTCTCTCCTTAGAGTTGAAAGACATTGATCACGTCAGATTGGTTGCGGGTGTAATCGATCCCGAACTTCCGGTGTATGAATATGAACGACGCGATGGGAGGAAATCGGCGAAACTTGTCATTTATCGTAGCTCGGTTGTGAAAGATTGTGCTGCCAAAGGTCTCCTGCCAGCCAAGACACATACGCTGAAGTGGCCGCCCGACCTGCCGAAAGCGCTCGAATCGCATTTCGTGCGCGGGTATTTTGATGGCGACGGCACGGTCACTTTCTCCTGGACAAAGACATCGCTCGGCTACGACGTAAAGCTGCGCCTGCTCGCCTTTGCCTGCGGCAGCGACGAGTTTGCTCATGCCCTTCACAGCATCATTCAGGCGAATACCGGAACGGGCGGGCGCGTTCGCCACGCGGTGAAATCGTGCGCGACCCTCGATTACCTTCGGAAACAAGAGATACAGGCGGTTGGCAACTGGATATATGCCGACAGCGCTCTTTATCTGCCACGCAAATACCAGAAGTGGCAGGAAGTCATCCTCTAGAACGCGCAGGCTACTTCAGCAGCAGCCCGGTGGTGACCAGCGTCGTCGCCTGAATCATCAGCGCCGGGTGATGCTTGAGCAGCGCGAACAGGATTTCGCCGTTGCTCATATCGCGCAGTGGCAGGGTGGACGCCGTGTGGATGAGCTGGGCGAGGTGCTCGTCATCCATTTCAGTCAGGAATTTGCGGATTTTGTACAGAGCGCTGTGCTGCGCGCCGAAACGCTCCTGCCACAGCCGGGGGTAGTCGCGCAGATTGCGCGCCGAGACGCCGCCGTTCGCCAGCGCTCGAATACCCACCTGCGCCGCCAGATCAGCGCCGATCATGCCGAGGTTGATCCCGCCCGCCGTCAGCGGGTCTGCCTGATGTGCGGCATCGCCGACCACCATCAATCCGTCCGTGACCATCTTCTTGAGCGCGCCCGTCGCCGGGATGCCGCCCGCCACCACGCCGAGGATGTGCGCGCCGGGGAAAACCCGCTCGACGAATTCGTCCAGATGATGCTGCGCCGACGCTTCGGCGGCGTGGTTGGCGCTGATGACCAGCCCGACGTTGGCGGTGTCGTCGCCTTTAGGGAACACCCACACGTAGCCGCCCGGCGCGAGCGCGTGCCCCAGGTGATATTCGCAGACCGCCGGATTGATGCGCCCGCCAAGATTGCCAAGCAAATACTGGAAGCCAACGTAGTAATCCGCCATCGGCGGAACCGTGCCCAAGCCCGCCCAGCGCGCCGTCTGCGATTCGGTGCCGTCGGCGGCGACCACCAGCCGCGCCCGCACCGTGTAGCTTTTGCCCATGCTGTCCATGTGGACGCCGACAACCTGCCCGCCCTCGATGATCAGCCCGGTCGCCTGCGTCCGCGTGCGCACTTCCGCGCCCGCCCGTGACGCCAGATGCGCCAGCTCCCAGTCGAAAACCTTGCGGTTGACGACATACGTGAGTTCGGTCGGCGGCACGATCACCCGGTCGCCCGCCGCGCTGCAGATGGCGTAATGGGTGATGGTGGCGTCGATCCAGCGATTGTCGATGTCAATGTACGGGCGGGTGGTATCCGAGCCGACGGCTTCGGCGCAGCGCACCGGCGCGCCGATCTCCTGACGCTTCTCGATCATCAGAACGCGCAGACCAGCATCGGCGAATTTCCGCGCCGCAACGGAGCCAGCCGGCCCGGCTCCGACAACGACTACGTCATACGCGCTCTGCATTGCTTCTACTGTTCCATCGTCAATGCCTGAACCGGACACATCACCGTGCAGCGCTCGCAGCGCGTGCAGGTGGTGTCGTCGATCGTCAGGTGCAGGTTCTCAATGGTGATGCAGTTCGGGGGGCAAACGGCGACACACGCGCCGCAGGAATAGCAGAGATTGTAATCGACTGCGACGTGACGTTCTCTGATTCGCTGACGATCTTCTCGCCTGACGAGCATACCGTCCCCCTCTCCGAACAGACCGGAAAAGCCGACGGCGGGATGGTGCGCATAATAACGGCAACCATCCTGCCCGAACGACACTTCTGGTCACCTCTGGGAGACCAATTTTAGCTCGACGGCGAGGTTTCTACAAAACGCAGCGCCGCGATGTTGAAATCACATTCCGAGAGCGTCTCGACGGTGTACACGGGCGAAACCGGCGTCCCCTGCGGGTCGAGCAACTGCGCGACGAAGGTCGCGTCGCGGGCGACGTTGCCCAATTCCAGCTCGAAGCCGCCCGGACCGAAGCCCGGCGCAGTTCCCGTGCCGATGGTCTCGTCGACGCCTTCCCCGGCGATGCGCACGCCGTAGCCCTGCACCGCCGAGCCTTCGTAGCTCATCACCGAGCCGGCAATGCTCGACCAGTTGCAGCCGCCGCGCGCCGTGGGGTTGGTCAGGTAGATCGTGCGCCCGGTCTGAAGCTCGAAGCGATAATTGGCGGCGTCACCCGGCTCCAGCGTCGTGCCCGGCGTCACCAGCGCCTGCGCTTCCAGAAAAACGGGCGTGAACGTCGCCGTCGGCTCAGAGGTCGGTACGTCGGTTGGCGTGTGGGTCGGCGCGGGCGTATCGGTCGGCGCAGGCGTCGAAGTCGGCGCAGGCGTCGAAGTCGCCGTGATCATCAGCGGGAGCGGCGTGGGCGGGGCGAGCGGATTCAGCGGCGAATACGGGTTCTGCCAGATGACGAGGAAATATCCGAGCGCGGCGAATGTCAGCAGCAGAAAGAACAGCGCGATCAGGTTGCGGCTGCGGTCGCTCGCCTCCGACGACCGCTCAGAGACCGGCGCCCGGCGTGGGCGGCGCGGCGGCGGAGCCGGCTCGTCGGGCAGCGACGGGAAGCGGTCGCGCGCTTTCGGGCGCTGATAGCGCGAATCGTCGCCTGACGACCCCTGATCGTCAGCGGAGGGACGGCGTTTCGGGTCTCTCGGCTTTTTGCTCATGGCTCAGCCTAACTTATCCGCTGGAAGCTGACCAACGCGAGATTCTTGGTGCAGTCTTCCGTGAAGAACAGATTGATCTGCGGCGAGATGATCGCGCCATCTGCCGACTGCACTTCGACGACGTAGCTGTTGCTGGTCAGGGTCGTGCCCAGCGGCACTTCCCACCCCGACAAGCCATAAAGCGTGTTCGACCCGCTGGTCGTGAACACGTCGACACCCGTGCCGAAGACGTGGATGCGCGTATCCAGCAGCGGGTTGTCGTCGGCGTCGAACACCTGCCCGCCCACCCCCTGCCAGGCACACCCGGCGGCGTTGGCAAAATTGCCGGTGTAGATCACCTGCTCGTCACGCAGCTCGAACTGGAGCGCCGGGGTCTCGGTCGGCACGGGCGTCGAGCTTGGCGCTGGGGTCGGCGTGAAGGTGGCGGTTGCGGACAGATCGACGGTCGGTGAGGGTCCATCGGTCGGCGGGGGCGAATCGGTGCTGGTCGGTCCCGGCGTATACGTCCGCGACGCGGTCAGCGTCGGAATGATCGTCCACGTCAGCGTCGGCGTGATCGTCGCGGTGAGGGTCGCCGACGCGGGCATGGGCGTATCCGTCCACGTCGGCGGAAAGGTAGGCGTAAAGGTGAATGTCATGGTCGGTGAAGGCAGGATCGCTGCCGTCGGGACAGCCGCGCTCTGAGTGGGCACGGGCGGCGGCGCAGCCATGCGCGCACCGATCAGCACCACAGCAGCGACGGTGAGCACGATGAATAACAGGCTGATCAGGTTGTAGATTTGCGCGCGTCCTTGCCCCATGGCGTTCTCCCACGTTGGTTACAGGTATTGCTCGATCTGCGCGGTGGCGACGAGCGTATTCAGCCAGTTCTCGAACCGGTTCTGCGCCAGCAGCGCGCGTTTGCCCGGGTCGATCGCGCGGTTCTCGCGTTCAAGCGTCTGGATAATGTCGTAGCCGAGCGACGTTTGCACCGGTCCACCAATCTGTCCGGGATCCAGCTCGAAAGCAAGCTGCGACAGCGACGGTTCGAGCAGTTCTTCCTGCGTGAACCAGCCGAGGTCGCCGCCGTTGATGCTGGTGGTCGTATCGAGCGAATTCTGCGCTGCCAGCGTGGCGAAATCCTCGCCGTTGCGCAGGCGCACCATCAACTCGTTGGCTTGTTCCTGCGTGGTGACGAGAATGTGGCGGGCGTGAACCTGCAGCACTTCCCCGGAGAGGTCGCCGGTGATGCGGTCGCGCATCTGGCTGGTGAGCAGCGTTTCGCGCAAAGTCTGGCGCAGTTCGTCTTCGGTGTAGTCGTTTTCCTCAAGCCACTGTTCCCACGCCGTTTGCCCGCCGGAGTCGGCGATCAACTCCTGCAGTTCCTGTTCGACATCCTCCGGCGCGATCACGATATTGTTGCGCGTCGCTGCCTGATTGATCAACTCCTGCTGGATCATGGTCGACAGGACGGCTTTGGGCATCCCGGCAGGGTCGCCGTAGGGATGCGCCTGATAGCGCTGGAGCATCCGCTCGAATTCAGGCAGCGTGATATCAACTTCGTTCACCCGCGCCACCAGCGCCACGCCGGCGTCGTTTTTGGGCAGGGTTTCTTCCTGGATGGTGAATGCGGTCGGGAGCGGCGTCGTCGGCAGCGGTGGTGTTTCAGTACTGGCGGGCGCACAGGCGGCTGCGCCCAGCACCGCCAACAGCGCAGCTAGGAACGAGAGACGGCGTTTGAACAAGGACACAGGCTCTCCTTATAGCGAAGGGTCGTGACTTCATTATAGCCAAACGCCGATCTTTGCGCATACCGCGCCAGCGCACCGGCAGATGCAAAACAAAACCCCGACTGATCAGGTCGGGGTGATGGTGCCAAAGCCCAGACTCGAACTGGGGACCCATGCATTTTCAGTGCATTGCTCTACCAACTGAGCTACCTTGGCAGGTATTCGGTAGTATAGCGAAAGGCGACTCCTCGGTCAAGGGCGATTGCCCCAAAGGCAAGGCAAACACATCAAAATCAGGATGCAGGTCAAAATGGTTCAGAGATGTCGTTGTAGGGGCATGGCGCTGCCATGCCCGTCCTGCTTCTCTTGGCGTTCTTGGAGCGTGTGTGTGAAAGCATAGGTTTACCCCCTCAACCCAACCCTTCCCCCCCGAATTCAGGGGAGAAGGGCTAAGAACACCTCGCCGCGCCCTGATTTTCCCCTCCTTGAATTCGGGGAGGGGAACGACGCGCAGCGTCGAGGGGTGGGGTAGAAGCGAGAAGATGACCGTAATCTGCGTCATTACAAACACGCACTTGGCGACTTGGCGGTTCATGAACTCGCTTTTGCGGTTTGATGCGTTTACCCTCACCCAAAGGCGTGAAGTCTGACCCATGCCGGTTGAATCGCCGTCAGGCTGGCGCCAGCACCGTGACCACGCCCGCCACGACCGTCGCAAACACCAGACCGATCACGCAGCCTTTCAGGAAACCGTAGAAGTGAAAGGCGTAGTCGCGCCATCCGGCAGCACCCTCGGTCCCCGGAAACGGCGGGCGCTGCGGATTGATAAGCGACATGCCAATCCAGTCCAGCGCGACCAAATCCCACAGGTTGACGCCAAAGAACAGGGCATAAGCGTAAAGCCACGCGCTGAAGAAGCTGAAGTCTGCGCCCAGACGGGACTTCAAATTCCAGACGATCAGCATGGGCAGACCGAAAAACAGGATGATGAACGGACCGCCCAGGAGCGTGGTCAGGCGCTTTTCCTCGGCTGTCTTCGGCGCAGCCAACGCCTGAATGTCGGCTGGAAAATCGTGCAGCCAGATACGCGGCTTCCAGCGCAGCGTGCCGACGACGTAGACGGTGAAGACCGCCGTGACGATCACCAGGTCTCGGAGAAAATCGTTGATGGGAAACATGGTACCCCCTTGTTTCCACATGCTGAATTATAATTTTAGTCTAGTCTAAATTTATGAGGCTGTCAATAACGAATCTGCTCACTGCACTGCGCCCGGAAGCTGGACGCGCAGCGTATATTCGACGTAGCTCTGGCGGCTGCCCGGCGGAAACTGCACGCTGATCGGCTGCTGGGCGCTGCCGCTGAGGAACGGCAGCGCCACCGACGCGCCGCACACCAGCCCCGGCTGGTAGGCGCTGCCCCAGCGCACCGCGCCGACGCCTGTCCCCTGGCAGTCGAGCGTCAGGGTGAACTCGCGGTAGTTGTTGGGTGGGTTGGTGTCCAGGTTGATGATCCGCACCCAGATCAGGTCGGCGGTGTCGCCGTTGGGCGCGGAGATCGTCTGCCGGAACGCCCCGCTGGCATCCCGGTCGATCTGCATCAGAAACGCTTCGGCATCGGCGGGCGCGTCGGGGATGGTCGGGTTGCGCACGACCGACAGCGTGGCGCAGTCGCCATCGAGCGCGATCACGTCGCCGCGCACCCAGCCGCGCCGCTCGGAAAAGGCAACCGTGTACCAGGCGTTATCGTCGGTGCGCCCGATGACCGGCAGCGCTCCGTCGGGCGCGAGCAGCCCCAGCACGGCGAACTGAGCGGCAGGCGCGCTGCGGACGAGGATATCCGCGCCGCTGGCGTTGGCGACCCGGCAGTCGAGGGCGCGCAGCGCCGTCCCGTCGAGCGTCGCCGGGGCGATCACGGCGTTGCCGAGCGCCAGCGAGACCGTCCCCACCTTCAGCGGGTCGGCAGCGGCGAGGGCGATCTGGTAGAAGCCGCTGCTCGGCTCCAGCGTCACCAGCACATCCTGAAGCTGGCTCCCAAAAGCCGCGACCGTCCTGCCGACTGCATCGTGGATTTCGGCAGTGAAGGCGAAGCCGGGCGTGCGGCTGTTCAGCTTGAGGCGGGTCGTGCTGGCGGCGGGGAAATTGTACAGACGCGGGGCGCTGCCTGGCGAAAAATCGACGCGGGTCTCGCTGTTGTCGGTCAGCAGGGTGGCGATGGGCGTGGGGGTTGGCGCCGCCGGCGGCGCGGCGCAGGCGCTCAGGATCAGCAGCGATATCAGCGCACTCAGCGCGAGCCGGATCCATGAACGTCCCATGCGGCAGCCGATCGACTCTTAAGCACCCTTTCATATGCCTAGACTATAGGTCGGCGGCGGCGGTTTTCATGGACGCCAACCCGACTCCTGACGTACTGATCGCCGCTGGTCAGGAAGGGGAAAGCGTCGGGTTACGTGTTCGCGGGGTCGGGCTAGCTGATCATCTCGTGAACGGTGGTCATGAGGTTCTTGCCCATGAACATCTTGGTCAGGTAGCGGTTCGCGCCGGCGTTCAGCGCCTGACGCACCTGCTCCGGGTCGGGGAACGACATCAGCACCAGCACCGGCAGGTGGGCAAGCTTGCTGTGCCGGCGAAGCTGCTCCAGAAAC
>JADLHH010000116.1 GCA_020848855.1 Anaerolineae bacterium
ACGTGTTCCGGCGCTCGGAGTATCTGGCGGAGGTGGTCGACGAGGCGATCACCGTCGGCGCGAAAGTCGTCTGGGCGCAGCTAGGCGTCTCCGATCCTGCTGCTGCGCAGGCGGGCGAGGACGCCGGTGTCGCCGTGATCATGGACAACTGCATCAAGGTGAGCTATCTGCGCACCCAGCCGCGCGGGTGAGACTGTCCGCAAATGCGTGCTGTAGGGGCGCAGCGCGCTGCGCCTCTACGGTTCACGTCCCACCAGCGCGCGCTTTTCGGCGTCGGTCATCAGCGGGTTTCGCAGGAGCGCCGTCTTGTACTCGACGGCGTGAAAGAGCACGGGCGCGGCGAGCAGCAGCGTCACGATGATCAGCACGATGCGGGCGGGCGGACGCCACGCCGGGTCGAGCCAGACCCACAGCCGCGCCAGCAGGTCGGCTGCCAGCACGCACAGCGGCGGCAGGAACAGCAGCACGAAGCGCGGGTCGTACGAGACGAACAGCCACCACGCCGCCATGAATGGCAGCGTCCACAGCACGAGCAGCAGGATGCCCGGCTCGCGCCGCCGCGCTGCCGGCAGCGCCGCCAGCACGCCCGCGACGATCAACCAGCCGGGCACACCGAAATTCTCCGGGTGGGTGACGAATACCAGCGCGTTTTCCAGCGTGCGCTGCGCCTGATCCGTCCAGGCGGTATCCGGCATGATGAAGCCCGCGCCAACCAGATTGCGCGCGTACCAGGGGGCAGCGATCACGGCGCAGGCGATCAGGCTGAGCGCCGTCTGCCGCCAACCAATACGCCGGTTGAGCCAGCACCACGCCAGCCACAGCCCCAGCGCCCCGACGCCGATCAGCGCGGCGTTCTTCGTCCACGCCGCCAGCCCTACCAGAACGCCCGCCAGCAGCGCGTCGAGCGCCCGTTGTGATTCGTACAGCCGCAGCGCGAACACCGCCGCCAGCGTATAGAAGAATGCCATCGGCAGGTCGACATAGCCTGAAGAAGCCCACCGGCTGAAGAACGGCGTCAGCGCCAGCGCCAGCGCCGCCAGCCAGCCGGTGCGGTCATTGCGCAACCGTTTGCCCAGCACATAAGCCGCCGGCAGGCAGGCGAGGCTGAGCAGCGTGGCGATGATCTTGGCGAGGTATTCGTTCTCCCAGCCGGAGGCGAAGTAGGCGTAGGCGTAGCTCAGCGGGACGAGTATCGGATATGCCCGGTACAGGCTGTCCGCGCCGGTGAGCGGTACGAGCGCGCCAGTCCGATAGATTGTCTGGGCGGCGGGCTGGTAGATGCCGAGCGCGTCGTCGCGGTGGAAGGGCAGGTTCGCACTGTTGAACAGCACCGCCGCGCTGATCGCCAGCAGCGCTAGTAGCATGAAGCGCCGATCCCATGACTTTGGCAGGCGCGGGCGCGGCGGACGCACCCGCCACCAGCCCGGCAGCATCACGACAAAATAGGGCAGGGTGATGCCCGCGAATGTCAATGGAATGCCGAGCAGACTTTCCCAGACCATGATCAGCGTGAGCGCGCCGATGCCCAGCGCCAGCCCCAGAAGGGTCGTCGTCCATGACTGCTCGCGCAGCAGCCGCGCCGACCATCCATACCCGGCGGCGAGCGTGAGTCCCACGACGACCCAGGCGATGATGTCGTTCATGGTGCGAGGTCGTAGATCGACAGGCGCGGACGCTCGGCTTCAATCACATTCACCAGCGTGCCGGGGGAATTCTGCGGTGCATAAGCGAGCGTTTCGAGGACGGCGTACGTCCCGTCGGCGCGGCTCGCCGCCAGCAAATCGCTGAGTGCGGGCACGTCCTCGCCGTTTGGACTGACGCGCGGACATTCGACCGGGAACGGCGCCATGTCGCGCAGGCTGAGGCAGTTGGCGAGAATTCCGATGACGCGCTTCGGGTGATGCGTTTCCAGCGCCGCGATAACCTGCGCCAACCCGAAGCCGGCTGATTCGCTTGTAATATACTCAGCGCGGTCGCTGGCGGGCAGCGCCAGGCGAGCGGGATCGGTCGCTTCGGTGAGGGCGAATGGCAGCCATAATGCCGCGCCCCAGACCGTCACAGCAGCGATGACTGGCGCGCGCAGCGGGCGTCGCCATTCGATCAGCCTGCCTAACGCGACTCCCGCTCCCAGCAGCAGCAGAGTCATCGGCGCGATCAAGTGGCGCGAATCCTGGCGCGGACTGAGCCATAACACCAGCAGCGGCAGGATCAGGCACAGCGGGAGGAAAAAGCGGCGGCGAATCACCACCACGAAAGCAGCCGCCGCCAGCAGGATCGCCGCCGGAAGCCCGAAGTAGCCGATCAGGATGTGAACCGTCTCGACGATATTGCCCGGCACAACCTGAGTCAGAGGCTCGGTGCGCGCTTCCTGTACGTAGAACAGTGGGTTATAGCCTCGCCAGAACAGGATACCAAGATACGCGCCGGTCAGCAGCCCGCCAACTCCCAGCGCCGCAACCCCCCAGCGGATTCCGACGCGGCTGCGGCGCAGCGCCAGCACCGCGATCACTGGGATGACGAAATAGGGCAGGGCGGAGATTTTCGCGCCGACCGCCGCAAACAGGGCGATCCCGCACAGCGCCGCGTCCGTGAGGCTCGTCCGATGTTTCAGCCGGGCAGCGAAGTAGATCGCCAGCACGACGGCGGACGCCGAAATCGGGTCGGCGAGCGCCAGCCGCTCGAAGAAATGATGATACGGGCTGAAGACGATCAACAGCCCGGCGAGCAGCCCGCCCCAACGATTTGACAGCAGCCGCGCCGTCTCGATCGCGGCGGCGAAGCCCGGCAGCAGCACGATCAGGTTGGCGGCGCGCGCCATCCACAACGGCGCGTTGACCGGGGCGCCGAATAAGACATACAGCCAGATGACGAACTGGCGTCCTTCCTCGGAGCGCGCCAGCGGTCCGCTTTCGAGGACGAGGCGACCGAAGTTGACGTGAAAAGCTTCGTCGACGAAGGGTGGAAAAGCATCGAGCGCGGCGATTCGTGCCGCGAAGTAGCCCAGCAGCAGAACTACCGAAAGCAGCACAGCCGCGCGACTGCTCAAGCGTCAGGCTCCGACTGCGTGCAAGAGCGGCTGTCCGGTGATCCCGGCGATCAGGTTGTCGATGGCGATCTGTGCCATCCTGCCGCGCGTGCCTATGGTAGCGCTGCCGACGTGCGGCACGACCAGTGCGTTGGGCAGCGCGAGGATCGGGTCATCGGCGGGCAGCGGCTCCGGGTCGGTCACGTCGAGCGCCGCTCCGGCGATCACGCCGCTGATCAGCGCTTCGTACAGCGCCGTCTGATCCACGACCGGACCGCGCGTGGTGTTGATCAGGATCGCGCTCGGCTTCATCTGCGCCAGTGTCTCGCGGTTGATCAGGTGGCGGGTTTCCGGCGTGAGTGGGCAGTGGAGCGAGACGAAATCGGACTGGCTGAGCAGCTCTTCAAGGCTGACGCGCTGCGCGCCTGCCTGCGCCGCCGCTTCGTCGGACAGGTGGCGACCGTAGGCGAGGATGCGCATGTCGAAGCCTGCCGCGCGCTGAGCAACTGCCGTCCCGATACGCCCCAAGCCGACGATGCCGAGCGTCGCGCCGGTCACGTCATGACCGAGCAGCGTCGTCGGGTGCCAGGTGATCCATTTGCCGTCCTGAATATAGCGTGCGCCTTCCTGCAGCCGCCGCGCCGCCGCCAGCAGCAGGGCGAAGGCGAGGTCGGCAGTGGTTTCCGTCAGGACGCCGGGCGTGTTGCCGACGACGATCCCGCGCTGCCTGGCAGCATTTACGTCGATGTTGTCGTAGCCGACCGCCATCTGGCTGATGACCTTGAGGCTCGAGCCGGCGGCGTCCATCAGCGCGCTGTCGATGCGGTCGGTGAGCATAGACAGGATGCCGTCGACGGCGCGCACGCGCTCGCGCAGCACGTCGTAGGGCAGCGTCATTTCATCCTGCCAGATGTCGGCGTCGCAGACGGCTTGCAGTCGCTCCAAGCCGGGGATGATTCGGGTGACAAAGACTTTCCGCGTGATGATGGTCTCTCCTTCAGCATCGCTGCGCATTGGTCTATAATTACCCATGTTCGCCGGAATCACAAGGTTCTCGCCCGATGCGCTCGCGTTCATGGTGGCTGGTCGTTCCCGTCCTGTTGCTCGTTGCGACATTTCTGCTGGTCGACGGATGGCTGCTCCAGATGCACCCGGACGAAGAGCTGTCGTATCGCTCGACCAACGGCGACCTCGCCTACACGCTCGACTACCAGATGAGCATGAAGGACAATCAGGCTCCGCTGTGGTTCGTCACCTTCTGGGTGTGGCGGCAGATGGTCGGCGACGCCGAATACACCAGCCGCGTGCTGGGCGTGCTGACGATCCTGCCCACGCTGGCGCTTGCCTACCGCTTGGGTCGGAGATGGTTTCGCTCAATGTGGGCGGGGCTGCTCGCGCCGCTGCTGCTCATTGGCAACGGCTTATTCTTCAATTACGCCCTCGACATCCGACCTTACCCCATGGTGATGCTGAGCGCGACGCTGTCGATGTGGGCGTACACCCTGTGGCTGGATCGACGCACGACTCGTCGCGCCGTGCTGTACGGCGTCACGATTGCGCTGATTCTCTACGTCCACTATCTGCTGATCTTTCAGGTCGTCGTGCAGGTGATCTATTTCATGCTGTCGGAGCGGCTGCGCTGGCGCGGTATCAGGCTGGGCGTGCTGGCGGGCGCGGTCGGCGTGGGGTTGTGGCTGCCCTGGCTGCCAACGTTCATCAATCAGGTCGCCGGGCTGCGCAACATCGAACTGGAATCGGGCACGGGGCGCGGCATCGCCGGGATCGGCGTCAGCACCCAGGCGACGACGCTGCCGACCATCCAGACTTTGCTGAATCTGGCGACCAATAATCTGGTCTGGCTGTACGGCGGCGTGCTGATCGTCGGCGCGATCCTGCTGTGGCGCAGCCGACGCTACTGGCTGGCGCTGGCGTGGGCGATGGGCGCGCCCGCGCTCTACCTGCTGGCGAATCTGATGGCGGCGGTTTACGCGCCGCGCTTCGTCTCGCACCTGATGATTGGGCTGGTATTGGCTCTGGCGGCGGTGCTTGTCCGACTGCCGCGTGCGGTTCGAATACTGGGCGCGGCGGTGTTGGTCGGCGCGAACCTGCTAACGCTGCCCGACGCCATCCCGGTGCGCGTCCCGTACCGCGATGTCTATCGCCAGGTTTCGGCGGCGGGGCAAGCCGGTGACGCGGTTCTCAACACGCCAGCCAACCGGTACGACGGTTTTCTCGGCTGGCAGCAGGCGCATTATCTGGCTCCGGCGCTGCTGATCGGCATCACGACCGACGTGGAACAGGCGCAGGCGGCGCGGCGAGTCTGGTTCATGACTGGCGATTGGTTCAACCCGGCGGTGCGGGTGCAGTTCGCGCAGCTAGAGCCGACCCACCCGGTGCAGCAGGTGATCGGGCAGTGTCCAGAGCGCGGTTGGTGCTATCTGGCGCAGTTGATGGAAGCGCCGCCTCTTGCGAATCCGCAGCGCTTTGGCACAGACATGGATTTCTGGGGCGTCGATGTAGACGAAGTGACACACGACGGCATCACGACGCGGCTGTGGTGGCGCGTCGAAACCGCGCTGCCGCTCGATTACTCGATCAGCCTGCGGCTGGTGGACGGGGCAGGGACGGTCGTCGCGCAGAATGACGGACCGATCCACCACTATGGTGCAGAAGTTGTCCAGACTTCGCAGCTAGAGCCGGGCAAAATCTACATCGACTGGCGAACGCTGGAAATTCCGGCGCGCCTGCCCGAAGCCTCCTACACGCTGCAACTGGTCGTGTACCAATCATGGGATGGTGCGCGCCTGCTGCTGCCCGACGGCTCGGACGCGCTAACGCTTGAGACGCTAACGATATCTTAATGCGGAATATGCAGGTTTCCTGAACATCACCCTGTATTGGCTTTATTTGGTCTGGTACGATGTGCATTACGATAAACGTGTTTTGCCACCGCAGGGATATGAATGGCTTCCGAATTTAGCGCGCGACGGTCGTTTAAGACTGACCACCGCAGCCCGATCCGCTTCGTCCTGTCCCATATTCGTCGTCATTGGGTATTCGGCGTCACCATGATCGTCGGAGCGTTCAGCAACGCTTCGCTGGCAATGGTCGTACCGTATTACGTGGGCGAGGCGTTCAACGCCATCACGCAGGGTGCAGGACTGGAAGCGGTCGCCAATGCCTCAATGGCGATCATCGGGTCGCAAATCCTGCGCGGCATTCTCCAGCTTATGCGCAACTTCTCGGCGGAAATATTCGCGCAGCGCATCGAACGCGACGTGCGCGACGAGCTGTACGCCAGCCTGCTGGGCAAGAGCATGTCGTTCCACGACCTGCAGCCGGTCGGGGAGATCATGGCGCGCGTCACCAACGACGTGCGCGAGATGAACTTCATGATGAACCCCGGTATGAACCTGCTGATCGGTTCGGGCATGTTCCTGATCACCCCCATCATCGCCGCGCTGAGCATGTATGCGCCGCTCGCGATTTCGCCGGTGGTCTTCTTTATCTGCTACCTGCTGGTGCAGACGGGCTATGTCCGCCGCCTGAACCCGGTCGCCCAGAATGTACGCGCCAGCTTTGGGCGCATGAACGCCAGCGTTGCCGAAACGCTCGACGGCTTGCAGGTCGTCAAGGGGGCAGCGCAGGAAGGGCACGAGCGGACTCGCTTCGCCCGGCTGGTCGATGAAGTCCGCGATTACAACGTGCAGCAGGGGGATATCGAATCCCGCTATCAACCAATTCTGCTGCTCGGTTTGGTGACGTTCGCCGGCTTTCTGCACAGCATCTACCTGTACACCGGCGGCTTGATCTCTATCGGCACAGTCATCGCTTATGTGGGGCAGTTGGCGATGCTCGGCTTCCCGGTGTTCTCGTCGCTGTTCTCGTATTCGCAGTTCGCCAGCGGTCTGGCGAGCGCCCGGCGCATCCTCGACATCATCATCACCGAGACGGCGCTCGACCAGAACGCGCAGGGCTATTCCGCGCTGATCAAGGGCGAGATCGCCTTCGAGCACGTCAGCTTCGGCTACGCGACCGGCTACACGCAGGTGCTGCACGACATCTCGTTCAGCGTCGAGGCAGGCGCGACCGTCGCCATCGTTGGGCAGACCGGCTCCGGCAAGTCCACGCTCACCAAGCTGATCAACCGCACCTACGACGTGGACGAAGGGCGAGTGCTGGTCGGCGGCGTGGACGTGCGCGACTGGAATCTGGCGAAGCTGCGCTCGCAGATCAGCATCATCGAGCAGGACATCTTCCTGTTCAGCCGGACGATTGCCGACAACATCCGTTTTGGCAAGCCGGAAGCGACACAGGAAGAAGTCGAGGAAGCGGCGAAAAAGGCGCAAGCGCACGAGTTCATTCTCAGTTTTCCCGAAGGCTACCAGACGGTCGTCGGGCAGCGCGGTGTCACGCTGAGCGGCGGGCAGCGGCAGCGGCTGGCGCTGGCGCGCGCCTTCGTCACTAACCCGCCCATTCTGATTCTGGACGACAGCACCAGCGCCATCGACAGCGCGACCGAGGACAAAATTCAGCAGGCGATCTGGGCGGCGGCGAAGGGGCGTACCACGCTGCTGATCACCCACCGCCTGTCGCAGATTCGCTGGGCAAGTCACATCATTGTCGTGCGCAAGGGGCAGGTCGTGGCGCAGGGCAAGCACGAAGACCTGCTGCAAACGTCGGAAGCCTACCGCCGGATTTTCGCGCGTTACGAAGCGCCGGACCGCAATGCCGTTTCGCCCGATTCGAAACAGGTGGAACTGAACGCGAAATGATCGAGGGTTAAGAGCACATGGGTTTACTCGGCAGCCTCGCCGCAGATAAATACGACCGTCAGTACAGCGACGGCTATCTCGTCAGACGGGTCACGACCTACTTCGCGCCGCACAAGCGCCGGCTTGCCGCCGTGCTGGCGCTGGTGATCATCTTCGCGGCGATTGGCGCGGCGACTCCGCTGATCATCTCCACCGCGGTACAGGCGCTCGAAGACAACGACGGCGGCAATACGCTGACGCTGATGGTCGGCGGGCTGCTGGTGCTGGCGTTCGCCAACTATATCATCTACATGTTCCGCCGACGCCTGACCGCGCGGGTGATCGCCGACGTGATCGCCCAGTTGCGCAAGGACGCCTTCAACGCGGCGGTCGAGCGCGACCTCGCTTTCTACGACGAGAATAAGTCCGGCAAGATCGTCAGCCGCATCACCAACGACACGCAGGAACTGATGCAGGTGCTGCTGATCGTTACCGACCTGATCGCGCAGTTGACGACGTTCTTCATCGTCTTCTTCGTGCTCATCCAGCAGAACTGGAAGCTGACGGCGCTGCTGCTGGGCATGATGCCGCTGGTCGTGCTGCTGACGCTGGTCTTCCGGCATTTCGCCCGCATCGCCACGCGGCAGGGTTCGCGGGCGATGGCGGCGGTCAACGACAACATTCAGGAGAGCGTGACCGGCATCAGCGTCGCCAAGAACTTCCGCCAGGAAGCGATGATCTACGACGACTTCGATGAGGTGAACCGCCAGTCGTACACTATCAACCTGCGGCGCGGTTTTGTGCTGGCGACGGTCTTTCCGGCGCTCAATTCGCTGGAAGGCGTGGTCATCGCCGCGCTGCTGTACGTCGGCGCGACTTTCGTGCTCGACACGGCGATCAACGTCGGCGCGTGGTATTTGTTCATCCAGGGTGTTGACCGCTTCTGGTTCCCGGTGATGAACCTGTCGTCGTACTGGAGCCAGCTTCAGCAGGGCTTGAGCGCCGTCGAGCGCATCTTCGCGCTGATCGACGCCGAAAACCTGATCGTGCAGACCGGCAGCGAAATGCCGCCGGCAGACATGCGCGGCGAGATCGAGTTCGACGACGTGGTGTTCGAATACAAGAATGGCGAGCGCGTCCTCGACCACTTCAACCTGAAGATCAGCGCGGGCGAAAGCCTGGCGTTCGTCGGTCATACGGGCGCGGGCAAAAGCACGATTGCCAAGTCGCTGGCGCGCTTCTACGAATTTCAGGGCGGCACGATCCGCGTCGATGGGCAGGATATCCGCCAGTTCGACGTGAAGGCGTACCGCAGCCATCTGGGTATCGTGCCGCAGCAGCCATTTCTGTTCAGCGGCACGGTCATGGAGAACATCCGCTATGCCCGCCCGGAAGCGACCGATGACGAGATCGTCGAAATTGCCAACAGCATCGGCAGCGGCGAATGGCTGGAAACGCTGCCCGACGGCTTGCAGAGCGACGTGGGCGAGCGCGGCGCGCGCCTGAGCATGGGGCAGCGCCAGTTGGTCAGCCTGCTGCGCGTGCTGGTGCAGAAGCCGGCGATTTTCATCCTCGACGAAGCGACCGCCAGCATCGATCCGTTCACCGAGACGCAGATTCAGGAAGCGCTTGAGCTGATCCTGTCGCGCTCCACGTCGATCCTGATCGCCCACCGCCTGAGTACTGTGCGCAGCGCCGACCGTATCATTGTGCTGCGCGAGGGCAGGATCATCGAGCAGGGCAGCCACGAGCAGCTAATCGAGCAGGGCGGGCACTACGCCGAGCTGTACAACACCTATTTCCGGCATCAATCGCTGAGCTACATCGAAAACTCGAAGGCGATGTTCGCGGCGGGGGGCTGAGCGACCGATGTCGCTGAAAGCCGCCCTGTTCGACCTGAACGACACGCTGTTCGACAACCAGTACAGCACTTGCTGCGTACCGCTGGAGTCCGCGCAATCTGGTTGAATCGTCGTCGAGACGCATGTCCCGATCCGGTGCTGGCGGTCGAGATTCGCACGCTCGATGCTGTTCCGCCGCATCTGCCGCCTGTCTGAGCCTGTACGATTGGGCAGTTGCCCGAAATTCGCACCTAAGCGATATTGGGACATATATTTCATGTGAAACTCAGGAGATATATGCGACTACTAGCAGTTTGCGTGCTGATCGCGCTGATCATCGCTGCCTGCGGCGCGCCGCCCGCCGCGACTTTCGCTGACCTGCCAGTGGGCGATGCTGCGCACGGCGCGCAGCTATTCGACCAGAGGATCAACGGGGCGCCTGCCTGTTCGTCGTGCCACACGCTGGACGGCAGCGTGCTGATGGGACCAAGCCTGCAGAATTACGCCGCCATCGCGCCGGTCACGGAAGCCGGGGCGGCGTCGCTGGCGGAATACACATTCACGAGCATTGTCCAGCCGGGCGCTTTCGTCGTCAGCGGCTTCGGGAATACAATGTATAGGCAGTACCAGCGTCAGCTTTCGCCTCAGGATACAGCCGATCTGATCGCCTACTTACTTACGCTTTAAGGGGGAAACCGTCATGGTTATCGTGCTCGTTCTGCTTCGCCTGATTCACATTCTGGGAGCATTCGTCTGGGTTGGGATCGCGTTCACTCAGGTATTCCTGATCAGCCCGGCGCTGGCGAGTTCCGGTGAAAGTGGACTGCGCTTCGCCAAAGCCATGAACGCACGCCCTATCGCTCGCATGGCTATCTCGGCAGCCGCTACGGTGACCGTGCTGGCGGGTATCCTGCTCTATCTTGTTGGCAACTCTGCCAGCCACTTCTCGCAGACCGGCAACATCGTGCTGGGGATTGGCGCGGTCGCCGGGCTGTTAGCGGCAGGACATGGCGGCGCGGTCACCGGGCGGCTCGCGGCGCAGCTTGGCAGGCTGGTCAATCAGTACGTCACCGATCAGGGGATGAATCCCGAAGGCTTGCCCGCCATTCGTGAGACCGCCACCAAGCTGGCGATGCACACGCGCATCAGCTTCGTGATCATGCTGGTTGCGCTCATCTTCATGGGCAGCGCGCGCTATCTGTAGAATCTGTTCAGGGGCACGATACGTATCGTGCCCCTGAATTCCCGTCAATGCCCCAGCACCCGGTGCGGCTGGTACGGCTCCTCCAGCCGGGCGATTTCTTCCGCCGAGAGCCTGATTTCCAGCGCGGCGACCGCCTGCTCCAGATGCGGCATTTTGCTCGCGCCGAGGATCGGCGAGGTGATGCCGGGCTTGTGCAGCATCCACGCCAGGGCGACCTGCGCCGGGGCGACGTCGTGTTGCCCCGCCAGCTCCACGACCCGATCCACCACCGTGAAGTCGCTGGCTTCGTAGTACATGCTGTGGGCGAAGCCGTCGCTCTTTGAGCGAGTGGTGTCTCCGCTCCGGGCGGCGGTGCGGTTGCCCGCCAGGAAGCCGCGCGCCAGCGGACTCCAGGGGATGACCCCCACGCCCTGATCGATGCACAGCGGGACCATCTCGCGTTCTTCTTCGCGGTAGACCAAATTGTAGTGATTCTGCATCGAGACGAACCGCGTCCAGCCACGCAGGTCGGCGACGTACAGCGATTTGGCGAACTCCCATGCGTCCATACTGCTCGCGCCGATGTACAGCACCTTGCCCGCCCGCACCAGATCGTGCAGGGCTTCCAGCATCTCTTCCATCGGCGTTGCGTGATCCAGCCGGTGTATCTGGTACAGGTCGATGTAATCGGTTCCGAGCCGCCGCAGCGAATCTTCCACGGCGTGGGTGATGTGCTTGCGCGACAGCCCGCGCTGGGTAGGTTTGTCGCCCATCGGGTTATAGACCTTGGTGGCGATCACCACTTCGTCGCGCCGGGCGAAATCCTTCAGCGCGCGCCCGGTGACTTCCTCGCTGACGCCCAGCGAATAGATGTCTGCCGTGTCGAAGAAGTTGATGCCAAGTTCCAGTGCGCGCTGGAAAAATGGGCGGGATGCGTCTTCTTCCAGCACCCAGTCGCGCCATTTCGACGTGCCGTAGGTCATGCAGCCGAGGCATATCCGCGAGACTTTCAGCCCGCTGCTGCCAAGATTGACGTAATCCATGCGCGTGACTCCTTATTCTCCTGCCAGTGGAAGATCGACCCAGGGTGCGGCGCTGCCAGCTTGGTCGTAGGCGTTGCTGCCCACGATGTTACCGCTTTCGAGGCGGTACATGCCAACCCGCAGAGTCACGGCTTCAGGCGGGCGGTCAAAGGCGATGAAGGTGATGATGCGGTCGCCGGGACACCAGTACTTGCCGGAATAGAAGCTAGCGTCGTGCTGGGCGATGCGATTGCCGTCAACGTCGAGCAGGTGGACAAAATACTGGTAATCCTGCGTACCGTGTCCGGCGAGCGACCAGTCGAGGTAGAGTCGACCATTGGCGAAGCGGTAACCGCCGAGCGTCGCGCCGCTGTCGAACGGTGCGGGTTGGATCGGCGTAATATCGGGACCATTCCATGTGGGTGGTGTATCGATCCGGTCGAGGGTGTAGCTGCCTTCGCCTTCGCGCAGCGGGAAGACCAGATGCTCGGCGCTGTGGTACAGGTCGGCGAACTCGTAAGGCGTTGCGCCGGGTGCGCGCAGCAGCGAGAAGGGGTGATCCGGCAGCAGGGCGATGCCACCGTTAGCGATTACCGCTTCACGCAGACATGTCACGCTGTCGTGCAGCAGCGGGGGCCACAGCTTCGGCAGCGCCTGCTCAATCGAACCTGCGATCATCACCACGTCATCGTCAAGATGGTCGCGTATGTCCAGGTAATAGCGGATTGGTGTGGCGTAGGCATTGTTCATGAAGCCTGGCGCGTAAATGAAGTTATCGTCGGCAAACGTCAGGAAGCTGTGCCAATCGGCAACCTGGGTGATGGCGATTGCGCCGACGGCGGCGAGCGTCGCCCAGCGCAGTCGCAGCTTTCCCGTCGACTGCGCTGCCAGCCAGATGATTCCTTCGGCGGCGAGCAGCATGTATACCGGGATGCACGGGATGTAGTAGTGTGGATGACTCATGTAGACGCCTGTGATCAGGCTGACAGGCGTCAGGAAGCCCCAGAGCAGCAGGAAGAGCGCACATCGACGTGAGCGCTGCCAGACGCGCCACAGACCCAATCCCGTGAGCGGGATTAGCGCCAACCACAGGATGCCAACGACCGGGTACTGTGAGATCAGTTCGACGCCGGGCGGGAAGACAAAGCGCTCGCCTAAGCCCAAACCGGTCGCCAGCCCGACGATCTGTTCCAGCGGGATGAGCGACATACCTGTGGTGTCGCGCACCGCATTCGGGCTGCCAGGTGTCTGGATCACACCGGCGATATATGGCGCGAGCGTCAGCAGCGCTAGCCCGATGCTGATAACGACCGCGCTCCAGGAAATGCGTTTGCGTTCTATCCAGAGTAGCCACACATAGGCAGGCAGCAGCGCCCACGCTGCGAAATGTATCTGCATGGCGAAGACCAGCACCGGCAGGCACAGCGCCTGTGCCCAGCGTTTCTTTTCAACGAACCCGTATAGCCCAAGCAGGAAGCCCGCCAGAATCAGCGGCGTGTGCATATCCTGTCCCCAGATTTTGCGGCTGTAGACTACTGCCCAGGGGGAAACGGCATAGAGCAACCCGGCGATCATGGCGACGCTCGGTCTGAAATAGCGGTAGGCGATCAGCCACAGCAGCCCGACGCCGATCACGTTGAGGGCGGCGATGAAGACGACCGCGAACATGGGATCGCTGGAGATGAGATACGGCACGACGAGCAGATAAATACCGGTTGGCGGATTCGGGATATGCGCCGACGAGACGATGCCGAGCAGCGGGAACGATTCGCCGTCAGCCATCGACTGCGCCAGCGTGGACATCGTCGCTTCGTCGTACCAGAATTCGCTGCTGTCCAGATTGCCGAAACGCAGTAGCCCGGCGGCGAGCAGGATCAGCGCCAGCCCGAACAGATGCTGTCTTCGGATCGGATGGATCAAACCGCGTACTCCCGCGATGCTCGTTTCACCTCTGCCGGGGCTTCGACTGCCACGAATGCTGCTCCTTCGACGGCGTTGACCGATAGCACTTATTTTGTGTCAGGTAAGAGATTTTCGCAGGTGGTAGACGGTCGTCCCGTCCGGCATCGATTCGGCTTCGCTGGTGATGGTGTAACCCATGCGCTGCCAGAAACGGATCGCTCCCGGATTGTTCACCTGTACGCCGGACAGTATCGCATCAACCTGCGGCTGAAGGCGAATCGCCGCCTCGACGCGCGCGACGACCGCCGCGCCCAGCCCCATGTTGCGATACGGCTGAGCGATCATCAGCAGCGAGATGAAGGCGTGCCGGGGATCGCACTCGAAGCCCGACAGCACGTAATCGACTACGCCGAGCATTATCTCATCCGGCGCGAAAATACCGCAGAACGTCCCGCCCATCTCGACGGACTGTGCTATATCCTGCTGCACCATCGCCAGCGACGCGGTCGCAACCGGACCCAGCGCGAGGAAATCCTCGCAGCCCCGATACACGTCGAGGACGGCTGGCAGATCGTTGTCCGTCAGCGGGCGAATGCTGAAAGCAGGGTCAGCCACGACGCCTCAGGTGATGAATCTCAGCTTTCGACTTCCACCGCCATAGCGACAGCTTCCGCGCCGCCCAGGCACAGCGCCGCCAGCCCGCGTTTCAGCCCGCGATCCTTCAGCGCGTGAATCAGCGTGATCAGCACCCGCGCCCCGGACGCGCCGAGCGGGTGACCGAGAGCGATCGCGCCGCCGTTGACGTTCAGCTTGTCCATCGGCAGGGTGTAGCCCTCGCGCGCCAAGCCTTTCACGTCCGCCATCACCTGCGCGGCGAAGGCTTCGTTGACCTCGAACAAATCCACGTCGTCCATCGTCCAGCCGGCGCGCGCCAGCGCCACCGGGATCGCCTTGACCGGCGCATAGAAAATCCACG
>JADLHH010000117.1 GCA_020848855.1 Anaerolineae bacterium
CCAAGCTGGACGAAGTGCAGTTTGTGTTCCTGGATCAGCAGGTTCAGTTGGCGAACTTCGAAGCCGGTACGCTTGGCGTTGCTGAAGTGCCGAATGCCGACATCCCGCGCATTCTGGCTAGCCCGACCCTGAGCGCCGGCTACTTCACCGGTCCCGGCACCTGCACGTACTACTACGGCTTCAACTCCGAGAGCGTGCCGTTCAACGACGCCCGCGTGCGCCGCGCCTTCTCGATGGCAATTGACCGTCAGGCGATTGTCGAGAACGTGACCCGCGCCGGCGAAAGCCCGGCGGGCTTCTTCGCGCTGCCGAGCCTGAATGCCGCTCCGGTGCAGGCGGATTACCCCGGCATGGGCATCACGACCGATCCCGAAGGCGCCAAGGTGCTGTGGCAGGAATATCTGGACGAGACCGGCACACAGGCGAGTGATTATACGCCGAGCCTGCTGTACAACACCAGCTCACTGCATGAAGCGATGGCTCAGGCTGTTCAGCAGATGTGGAGCGAGACCCTCGGTGTCACCGTTCAGCTCACCGTGCAGGACTTCGCCACCTACCTCGAAGAACGCGGCAACTTCGACATCTACCGCGCCGGCTGGTGCTTCGACTATCCTGACTCGCACAATTTCTACTACGATGCGGGCTGGCACAGCGACCTGCTGGCGGAGAACGACACTCACTGGAGCAATGCCGATTATGACAGCTTCATCGACCAGGCTTTCGCAGCCCCGACCGTCGAAGAACGTCGTGATCTGTATGCCCAGGCGGACAACATTCTGGTGAACACCGATGCGGCAATCGCGCCGATCTACTTCTACGTTACCAAAGACCTGACGCAGCCGGATGTCGTGCGCACGCATTCGCTCATCACCCGCGAAGCCTACGAAAAGTGGGATCTCAACGGCTAGACCGTGCGGGGAGTATAGTTAACTTGTAGGGGTATGGCTCGGCAACCGATGGTTGCACCATACCCCTACCCATATCAGGATAGTGTAAGTTATGGCAAGGTTCATCTTCCGCCGCCTCCTCTGGATGCTGCTCGTGCTCACGGTCGTTTCGGCGATCACCTTTACACTGATGCGTACCGTCCCCGGAGGTCCATTCCAGACCGAGCGCGGCGTTCCCCAGTCGGTGCTGAACAATATCGCCGAAAAGTACAACCTCAACGCGACGCTCCCTGAGCAGTACCTGAAGTGGATAGGCGACATCGTCGTACCGCGCATTACCGATGCGAGCTTTAGGCGCACCGCTGTCGAAGATTATCTGGTCAACATACCGCTGCCCATTCTGGGCGAAAAAGCTGCGCTCCGCTGGGGGAACTTCGGTCCGTCGCTGAAGAACCGCAGCAGCACGGTCACCAGCATTTTCCAGGATAACCTGCCGGTCTCGATTCAATTGGGGACGGCGGCGCTGGCGGTGGCGATGGTCATCGGCATTCCTGCCGGCATCATCGCCGCGCTGAACCGCAACACCATCTACGACTACGCGGGCATGGGAGTCGCCATCATCGGCGTATCCGTGCCGGTGATCGTGATGGGACCCATCCTGCAGTACGCTTTCGGCGTCCAGTGGAAGCTGTTACCGGTTTCCGGCTGGGGGTCGGTCGCGCAGTTGGTGCTGCCGGCGTTCGCGCTCGGCTTCGCGCAGTCGGCGCTGCTTGCCAGGCTCACGCGCGCCAGCCTGCTGCAGGTTATGAACGAAGATTTCATCCGTACCGCGCGCGCTAAAGGCTTGAGCGAGCGGATGGTGGTCATCTTCCACGCCTTGAAAAATTCGCTGATCCCGTGCGTCACCGTACTGGGACCGCTTTTCGCCGCCCTGCTGACCGGGACATTCGTCACCGAGACGATCTTCGGCATCCCCGGCATGGGGCGCTTCTTCGTGACCAGCGTCACCAACCGCGATTATCCGGTGATCATGGGCACGATCTTACTGTATGCCGCTTTTCTGGTCATTATGAATATGGTCGTCGATATTGTGTATGCGTGGCTCGACCCGCGTATCCGGTTTGATTGAGAGGTACGAAATGGCAGTGGCGGAAAGCAAGCAAAAAACCGGAACGGGCGTAGTCAAAATCGAGCAGCCGGTGAAGGGCGAGAGCCTGTGGATGGACGCCTGGCGTCGGCTGCGGCGCAACCGTATGGCACTTCTCGGCATCGTGATCATCATCATCAACATTCTGATGGCGATCTTCGCCGCGCAGATCGCCCCGCGCGATTACGCCACCAACTCGCTGCGCGACAACAACGCCGCGCCATTATGGGTGACGAAAGTCTTTCCGAACATGGTGCCCACCGAAAACGGCGGCTATATTACCATCAACGAGAATTACTTTCTCGGCGCGGACAACCTGGGGCGCGACATTCTGAGCCGCATCATTTACGGGTCGCGGGTGTCGCTGCTCGTCGCCTTCGTCGGTCCCACCGTCTCGCTGCTGGTTGGCATCTCGTTCGGGCTGCTTTCCGGCTACCTCGGCGGTCGGGCAGACAACATCATGATGCGCTTTGTCGACGTGATGTATGCGTTTCCAACCCTGCTGCTCGTCATTCTGCTGATGGCGTTCTTCCGTTCGAGCTTCGCCAAAACCGATCCGGGTACGTTCGCTTACAGCGTCGGGCAGCTTGATCAGTCGATGGGTGGGATGCTGTTCATCTTCATCGGCGTTGGCATCACCTCGTGGATGAACCTGGCGCGGCTGGTGCGCGGGCAAATCCTTTCGGTGCGCGAGAAAGAGTATATCGAGGCGGCGCGCTCGATTGGTACGGGCACGCGTGGGATCATGTTCCGGCATATGCTGCCCAACATTCTCGGTCCCATCATCGTCGCCGAAACGCTCACCATCCCGACCTACATTTCCTACGAAGCGTTCCTCAGTTTCATCGGCTTGGGCGTAAACCCGCCGACGCCAAGCTGGGGCGCGATGATTTCGGAAGGGTCACGCTCGATTAGCGCTTACCCGAATCAGGCGATTTTCCCGGCGCTGGCGCTGTTCATGGTGATGTTCGCGTTCAACTTCCTGGGGGATGGCTTGCGCGACGCGCTTGACCCGCGTATGCGCGGCGTGGATTAGCTGGGGCGACACAACTGATCGGGGAGCGCGACAAGACGGGGTTGTCGCGCTCCCCCGATTGTTTATCCCCCATGTAATTCGCCGGATGACCATTTTTCTGCGTCCATACCATCTCGTTTGCAGGCTCCCGTGCCGGTGCTATAATTCGAAAAATACTTCTTTCGCACAAATTTTAGCGGCGTCACTCCCACACGCTGCCACTCGTTAGATCAGTTTATACATTCAGGAGAAAGCCCACCTTGACCTCGCTTGTGCTAACACTTACCGAGACGCTGCGCTATCGCGGCGCGATCGGGCAGTGGAGCTGGGTGCTGCACCGTATCACCGGCTTGGGCGTGCTGCTGTTCCTGACTCTCCACGTCATCGATACCTCGTGGTCGGTCTTCTACCCGGAACTGTACGTCGAAGCAATCGCCACTTATCAGACGCCGCTGTTCACCATCGGCGAGTTCGCGCTGGTGGCGGCGGTGGTTTACCACGCCCTGAACGGCATTCGGATCGTCGTCTTCGACTTCCGCCCGCGCTGGTGGAAATACCAGCAGCGCGCCGCTTACTGGGTGCTGGGGATCAGCGTCGTGATCTGCGTGCCCACTTTCCTGATCATGTTCGCGCACGTCCTCGACTTCTACAACAGCGGCGGACAGGTGCTGGGGCTGGTCGAAGTGCTGACCGCTCAGCTTCCGTTCGTGGCGGGCTTTGCAGCCGCCATTATTGCCGCGCTGGTGCTGGCGGGCGTGTCGTCGGTCATCCTGCCGGATCGCCCACAGACCGGCAGGCCGCGCGCCAGCCGTCTGGAGAAATTCTGGTGGTCGTACATGCGCGTGAGCGGCATTTTGATCCTGCCGCTGGTGTTCGGTCACCTGGCGATGCAGCATCTGATTCAGGGCGTGTTCGACATCACCGCTGCCGGACATTCGGTCGTCGGAACCGATTTGGTCAACCAGACCGGCACGTCGGTCGAATTCGTGGCGCGGCGCTGGCAGATGCTGGTCGCCGGGGTGGCGGTGTGGCGCGTTTACGACATCGCCCTGCTGGCGCTGGCGGTCATTCACGGCTTCAACGGTCTGCGCTATGTGCTGACCGATTACACGATGGAATCGACCTGGCTGAAGCGCGCGGCGATCTACCTGTGCGTGATCGCGGCGGTTATCCTGCTGGTGCTCGGCGGGCTGGCGCTGTTCAGCACGATTGATCAGTCGGCAATCGACATCGCGCAGCAGGCGGCGCAAACCTTGCACGAATGAGTCGTTGAGGTTCGGCATGGCGGACAGCACAAGCTCAACTCCTCGAATCATTGCAGCGTGGGTGATGGTCGTTATCTTCGCCATCTTCTGCCTGATCCTGCTGCCGATTGGACTCGACGCGGGCAACACCGAGCTGCTGGTTGGCTTCGGCTCGTTCGTGCTGTGGATGGTGATCATGGGCATCCTGCTCACGCTCGACTGGATACCGTCCAGCCGGGACGATAGCTGCGTCGCCGACCACGACTGTCACTGCGAAGCGCTGCTCTCTGGGCATAAGAAAATCAAGCAGCCGATCAATACCTGGTCGGATCTCGGCTTCGTCGCCGGCGGCTTGATCATCATGTTCCTGATCGGTCAGGATCGGCTGAGCGGCGTGCCTGCCGCCAACCCGATGCGCGAAACGAGCCTGTATTCCATTGCCTACGGCTTGCTGGCGATCTACCTGGGACCCGGCAGCATGTTCTACCACGCCTCGATCAAGAAATGGGGCGGCTGGGCGGATAACATGTCGATGGTGCTGTGGACGGCGTTCCTGCTGGTGTACGTGTTCGCGCGCGGCATCCCGCTGCCGGACAGCCTCGCCGTGATCGTCTTTCTGGTGATCGTCTCGACCAGCGGCGTGATCATCTGGTTCGTCGAAGGCAGCGGCAAGTATATTTTTGGCGGTATGGTCGCGGTATGGGGCGTTCTGGAGATCGTCATTCTGATCGCCCAGGCGACCGGCGGCGCGATCATGGGGCTGCACCGCACCGAGTGGGGATATCTGGTCGGCGCGGGCATTTCGTTCGCGGCGGCTGTCATCATCTGGACGTATTCGAAAGACGGCAAGCCCTGGTGCCGCCCGTATTCGGTCGCGCAGGGGCACGCCATCTGGCATTTTCTCTCGGCGCTGAGCGCGTACTTTATCTTCCTGTACCTGCGTTCAGAAGTTATGGTCTAAGGTCGTGGCATGAAAACACATCAATACGAGTCGCTGATCGTCGGCGCGGGGGGCGCGGGGCTGATGGCAGCCCTGTACGCCAGCAAGGGCGGCGCTCAGGTCGCGGTGATCAGCAAGCTCTACCCGACGCGCAGCCATACCGGCGCGGCGCAGGGGGGCATTGGCGCGGCGCTCGGCAATCTGGAAGAAGATAAACCTATCTGGCACGCCTACGACACCGTCAAGGGCGGCGACTATCTGGTCGACCAGAACGCCGCGCACGTGCTGGCGGAAAACGCCGTCGACGCGGTGATCGAACTGGAGCACATGGGCTTGCCGTTCGACCGCACGCCCGAAGGCAAAATCAGCCAGCGGCGCTTCGGCGGGCACACCAGCAACTTTGGCGAAAAGCCCGTTCGCCGCGCCTGCCACGCGGCTGACCGCACCGGACACATGATCCTGCAGACGCTCTACCAGCAGTGCATCAAGAACAACGTGACCTTCTTCGACGAATTCCACGTTGTGGACGTGATCCAGAACAACGGCGCGGTGTGCGGCGTCATCGCCGTCGACCTGAGCACGGGCGAAATCCACATCTTCCATGCCAAAGCCACTCTGTTCGCCACCGGCGGCTGGGGGCGCGTGTGGTCGGTGACGAGCAACGCGCACAGCCTCACTGGCGACGGCGCGGCGCTGGTCTACCGGCGCGGCATTCCGCTGCAGGACATGGAATTTTTCCAGATTCACCCGCCTGGCATTTACAAGCTCGGCATTCTGATCACCGAAGGCGTGCGCGGCGAAGGCGGCGTGCTGATCAACGGGCGCGGCGAGCGCTTCATGGAACGCTACGCCCCCAACATCAAAGACCTTGCCAGCCGCGACGTGGTCAGCCGGGCGATCTACCTCGAAATCCGCGAGGGGCGCGGCATCAAGGGCAAGGATTACGTCTATCTGGATGTGACGCCGGAAACCGTCAATCGCTATCTTGCCGAAGCGGGCGAGACCCGGCGCATCGACGCCAACTACGTCGAATCCAAGCTGCCGGACATCCTCGACTTCTGCCGCGTGTATCTCGGCGTCGACCCGGTCAAGGAGCCGATGCCAATCCAGCCGACCGCGCATTATGCGATGGGCGGTATTCCCACCAACATCGATGCCGAAGTTGTAATCGACGAAAACTGGACGGTGCTGCCCGGTCTGTACGCGGCGGGCGAAGTCGCCTGCGTGAGCGTTCACGGCGCGAACCGTCTCGGCACGAACTCGCTGGTCGATCTGATCGTGTTCGGTCGGCGCGGCGGCATGAAGATCGCCGAATACGTCAAGCACGCCGATTACGTGCCGCTGCCTGCCAATCCGTCCGCCGAAGTCGAAGCCGAGATGAGCCGCATCCGCACCAGCAGCGGCAAGACGCGCCCCGGCGAACTGCGTCAGACGATGCAGAAGACGATGATGAGCGACGTTGGCGTTTTTCGCAACGCGACGGACATGAATTCGGCGCTCAACACTCTGCGCGAGCTGCGCGAGCGCTTCCAGAACGACCTGACGATTGACGACAAGGGCATGAAGTTCAATACCGACCTGCTCGAAGCGTGGGAGCTTGGCTGCCTGCTCGACCTCGCCGAGATCACGACCCTGAGCGCGATCAACCGCACCGAAAGCCGGGGCGGGCACAGCCGCGAGGACTACCCCAAGCGCGACGACGAAAACTGGATGGTGCATACGCTCATCAAGCGTCCGGCGGAGCGCGGGGCGTACCCGAAGGGCGACCTGCACCCGGAGATCAATACCGCCAAGAAGGTCGATATGTCGCTGGCGGAGCAGGACGAGCGCTTCAAGCCGAAAGTCCGTACATATTAACCAGTGCTGAGTGCTGAGTTCCGAGTACTGAGGTTTTTCTCAGCACTCAGTACTCAGCACTTGGCACTCAACCGACGCTCATATTCAGTTACAGGATGAGTCCCAATGGAAGTAACGTTCCGAATTCGACGGTTTAACCCGGAAGTGCCGGGGAAGAACAAGCCTTACTGGGAAGAATTCACGCTCCAGAACGTGGATTCGACCGACCGCGTGCTGGAACTGCTGCACCGCGTCAAGTGGGAGCAGGATGGCACACTGACGCTGCGCCGGTCGTGCGCGCACGGCGTCTGCGGCTCGGATGCGATGCGTATCAATGGGCGAAATATGCTCGCCTGCAAGGCGCTGGCGAAAGACTTCGGCACGGGCGACCGCATCAAAATTCAGGTCGAGCCGATCCTCGGCTTGCCGGTGCTGAAAGACCTCGTGGTCGACATGGAGCCGTTCTTCGCGCACTACCGTCAGGTGATGCCGTATTTCATCAACGACACGCCGCTGCCGGAAAATGGACGCGAACGGCTGCAATCGGTTGAAGACCGCGAGAAGTTCGACGACACGACCAAATGCATCCTGTGCGCCGCCTGCACGACCGCGTGTCCGTCGTTCTGGGCGAACGGCGACTACGTCGGTCCGGCGGCGATTGTTCAGGCGCATCGCTTCATCTTCGATACCCGCGATCAGGCGCTGGACGAGCGGCTCGACGTGCTTGCCGAGCCGAACAGTGTCTGGCGCTGCCGCACCATCTACAACTGCACGCCCGCCTGCCCGCGCGGCATTCAGGTGACGCGCGCGATCGGCGAAGTCAAGCTGGCGATCCAGCGCGGCACGCGCGACGGCGTCATCGTCGACCCACCGATGCCGTCCGGCGAAGGCGGCGGATGACCGCACCCCATCCACGAATAGACGTTGTAGGGGCAGGTCTAGGCTTGCGAAGCAAGCACACCTGCCCCTACCGGTGTCCATTGTGATGGATAACCTGCCTGAAGACGACAACCTGTACGAAATCTACGACGCGCCCGATGAGCCGCAGCGCTACTGGACGGCACGGCGCATTCTGCTGCTGATCCTCGTCCTGATCATGGTGATCGCGCTGCTGGCGTACAGCTACTACGGCTTGTTCGTGCCGCCGCCCCCGCCGCCGACGCTCGCCCCCGGCTCGCTGATTTAGGGGCATGGATAACGCAGGGGCACGACATGTCGTGCCCCTACTTAGCGCCTTTGCGTTGAATCTTTTTCTTCTACCGCACCGGCAGCACCTCGCGCGGCTTGCTGCCTTCGGTCGCCGGACCGACGATGCCGCGCTCCTCCATCATGTCGATCAGCCGGGCGGCGCGGGTGTAGCCGATGCGCAGGCGGCGCTGGAGCAGCGACACCGACGCCTTGTTGAGCCGCCGCACCATCTCGACCGCCTGCTCGTACAGTTCGTCCTCGCCGTCGCCGGGGTCGTTCTCGTCGTCGACGGTATCATCTTCGTCCTCGTCGTCATCCCAGAAGGCGGTCGCCGGGCGCGGGCTGTCGGCGCGTTTCGGCTGAGCGTTGCTGCGCATGATCACACCGCCGCCCTCGCTGCGGCTGCTGTCGTCCGGCGACAGGCTGCCGCCAATTGGTCGTGACGCGGCGATCAGGTCGTCCTGCGTCATCTGGCTGCGCCAGAAATGGGTGATGTTGTTGATCTCGTTGTCGGAGACGTACACGCCCTGCAAACGCACCGGCGCGGGCGAGTCGCCGCTCATCCACAGCATGTCGCCGCGACCGAGCAGACGTTCCGCGCCGGGCTGGTCGAGGATGACGCGGCTGTCGGTGTTGCCGGCGACGGCGAACGCCACACGCGCCGGGAAGTTCGCCTTGATCAAGCCTGTGACCACGTCCACCGACGGGCGCTGCGTGGCGATCACCAGATGGATGCCGGTGGCGCGCGCCAGCGCGGCGATGCGCGTGATCACCCGCTCGGTTTCGTCGGGGGCGAGCATCATCAGGTCTGCCAACTCGTCGATGATCACGACGATGTAGGGCATCTGCTCCTCGGTGGCGGGCAGGTGCTTGTTGTAATCCTCGATATTGCGGGCGGCGGCGTTGCTGAACTTGCGGTAGCGCTCGTCCATCTCGCGCGTGACCCACTTGAGCACGCTGACGATGCGCTCCAGCTCAACCACCACCGGCGCGACCAGATGCGGCACGCCGTTGTACTGCGTCAGCTCGACGCGCTTGGGGTCGACCATGATGAACTTCATGCGCTGCGGCGGGTTGTTGAGCAGCAGCCCGGCGATGATCGCGTTGACCAGCACCGACTTGCCCGATCCGGTCGTCCCGGCGATCAACAGGTGTGGCATCGAGCCGAGGTCGGCGGCGACCGGCGTGCCGTCCACCCCCTGACCGAGCGCAATCGCCAGCGGCGACTTGATCTTCTTGAACTCCGGCGATTCGAGCACGTCGCGCAGGTGGACGATCTCGGCTTTCTCGTTCGGCACTTCGACGCCGACGTAGCCTTTACCGGGCACGGGCGCTTCGATACGGATCGCCTTCGCGCCGAGCGCAAGCTGCAGGTCTTTGTCCAGCGCCGCGATTGCACCGACCTTGACGCGGTTCTTTTTGCCGCCGCGACCGGGCACATAATCCGGCTCGACGCCGAACTGAGTGACAACCGGACCGGTGCGCACGTCGACCACGCGCCCCGGCGCGCCGAAGCTCGACAGCGTTTCCTCGATGATGTGCGCCCGCTTGAGCAGCATTTCGTGATCCGGCGCTTGATCCACGCCGGTCGCCAGCAGCGCCGACGGGTCGGGCAGCTTCCAGTCCTTCTTCGGGCGGCGCGCTTGAGGCGGCGGCGTCACGTCCGACGAAGGGGCATGGGTGCTGCGCGTCGGCTGGGCGGACGGCAGGTCAGGCGGCTTGCCGAATGCCGGGGACGCCGTCGAGCGCGGCGGTTCTGCCAGCGGCGCGCGTGGCGGCGGTGCGGTGGCTCCGCCGGTGGTCGATTCGCGCAGCGTGCGCATCCGGCTCTGTAGGTCGGGCATCGGTTCCGCCGAGCGCGGCTCCGGCGCTTGCTGTGAAATGCGCGCGGCTGGCGCTTCGGCTGGCGCTTCGATGGGGAAAGCGGCGGGCGTCCCGGCAGGTATGCCATTCGGCTTGCGCTCGCCGGATGGCGTCAATTCGGGGCGCTGCGGGCGCGGATACGGCTGCACGCCGCCCGGCGGTGCGCCGGGAGTCGCCGGCGTCTGGCGGCGCAGCAGGTCGCTGAGGCGCGGCGTCTTGTCTTCCGGCTGAGGCGTCGGCGTTGCAGCGGGTGTTGGCTTCGCCGGCGTGGACGCTTCCGCTGCCTGAGCCTGCAACGGCGGCGTTTGCGGCTGCGCCGGTGCGACTGCGGCGGGCGTTTCGGGCACGGGGTCGGGGTCGGGCAGCAGCGCGGCAGCCGCCCCCGCGACCACAGCGGCGACCGTGCCAACGGCGCTGCCGTTCGCCTGCTGCCGCCCGGCGAACAGCCGACCCCGCAACGCCGAGGCTTTCTCGGCGGCGGGTTGTTGAACGGGCTGCTGAACGGGTTTTTCGACCGGTTTTTCGGTTTCCGGTTTATCGCGCCCCGGCATAATGCTGCGCACCCGCGAGAATAAGCCGCCGGATTTTTCCTCCGCGACCGGGATCGGCTGCGGCGCGGCTTCCGCCATCTCCGGCGCGCGGAACGGCACGCTGCTGGTGCGTCCGGCGGTCGTGATTGGGATGCGGCGGCTGCTGACTTCCGCTGCGGCGGGCGCGGGCAGCGCGGGCGATACCGGGGTCGGCAGCGCTTCGGCGGGCTTGCTCACGCTGATCTGCTGGGTAGCGGTCGCCAGCACCTGCTGCTTCTCGGCGCGTTCGGCAGCGATGCGCTGCTGGCGCTGGTGCATGGCGTCGCGCAGGTTGCGCCCGTTGCTGATGAGGATCATCGCCAGGTCAGCCGCGCTGACGTTCAGCGCCAGCATCAAGCCGACGATGACCGGGATGAACACCACCAGAAAACCGCCGATCTCGCCGAAGTTGCTGAGCAGCAGGAAATAGATTTCGCCACCGACCCAGCCGCCGCCGCGTCCCAGTTCGTAGGCGGGTTCCAGAAACGCCATCTTGATCGTCCGCAGGTAGTCTTGTCCGGGACCGACCTTGTACTGGAAGGCGTCGATGAACTGCGCCAGCACCAGCAGGCTGACGAACAGCAGCCCCAGCCCGATCAGCCGCGTGCGGCTGATGGTCGGCGCGTCGTCGCCGAAGTGCCGCAGGATCAGCCAGACGCCGATGGCGAAGGTGACGAACAGCACGAACATCGCGCCCCAGCCGAAGGCATAGGACAGCCGGTGATTGATTGATTCGGTCAGCGCGCCTTTGGTGGGCGACAGGCTGCTGAGCAGCAGCACCAGCGAGCCGAGCACCAGCGTCACGCCGATGATGTCCAGCTTGCTGTCGAGCGACAAGCCGCCCTGTTCGACGCGCGGCGCCTTGCTGGCGCGCGCCCGCGCCGGGCGTGCCTCTTCCTTCTTCTGGAATGGATTCAGCCCGCGCAGCCGCTCGCCGAGTGACTGCTTCTGCGCGCCGGTGGTGCGCGCGCCGCCGGCAGCTCCATACGATGAGCGCGCGCCGCTGGAACTGCCGAACGCTGAACTGCTCGGCTCTGGCTTGTTGCCCCGGCTCAGCGTCCCGCCCAGCGGGCTTTGCTGGCGCGATGACTGATCGCCCAGCCGACTGGAGCCGAACGCGCCCGACGCGCCGGCGGTTGGCTGTTTTTCTTCCTTCTTGCCGCCGCCAAAGCGCGAGGTCAATCCGCCGAGACCGCCGCCCTGCTTCGGCGCGCCGGAGGTGCCGGGCTTGTCGTCTTTTTTACCACCGCCAAAGCGCGAGGTCAGCCCACCGAGACCGCCGGGGCGGTCGTTCTGCCTGGTGCTGGAGCCGAAGGCGCTGGGCTTGTCGTCTTTTTTGCCGCCGCCAAAGCGCGAGGTCAGCCCGCCGAGTCCGCCGCCGGAGCGGTCGTTCTGCTTGGCGCTGGGCTTCTCGTCTTTCTTTCCACCGAAGCGGGAAGTCAGCCCGCCGATACCGCCGCGCTTTTCCTCGGTCTTTTCGCTCGTACCGCCGTAAGTCGAGCGATTCGCCGCGCCAAAGCCGCTGGATGTGCGCTCGTCGCGCCGGTCGCCGCCACCCAAACGGGACGCGCCGCCGGGGGAGCGTTCATCGCCGCTGCCGCTGTCGCCAAGACGCGATGGATTGCCAGACATGCCGCCGGACGTGCGCTCGTCGTTGCCGCCGAGGCGCGTCGTCTGCCCGCCGAGTCCGCGCGTTAGCCCGGACGACCGATCATCGCGCTCGTCGCCGCGCTCGCGCCCGCCGAAGCGCGACGGATTGCCCGATACGCGCTCGTCGTCCCGCTCGGACGAGCGGTCGCTGCCGAGCTTCTGTCCGAAGCTGCCCAGCGCCCGGTTGACGGCGGCGCTGCGGTCGTTCGGGTCGTCGGTCTGGTCATCCCGGTTGCCTGGCGTGCGCGGCGGAACTGGATTGCGCTGGTAAGGCTGGACGCCGCTCGGCGCAGGACCGGCGGTTCGATTCGGCGGGTTGTTGGGACCGCCCAAGCCGCCCGAACGGATCGGGCTGGGCGTCGTGGGGGGTGTGCCGCTCTGCGTCGGCTGGGGGCGCGCGGGCAACCCCGCCCCGCGCACGGTGCTCGGTCGGCTAAAAGGATTCGATGTCGAGCGGCGAACGCCGCCCTCATCGTCTATTTCATCATCGTCGTCGCGTTCGTCCTCGTCGTCGTAATCGTCGTCATATCGACTCATCGTGCATCCTGTACCATTGTTCCGGTGAGGACATTCTCTCTACAGAACCGGACTAACGGAAATACGGGGATACCCCCCGTTCCCTTAGCATACCACAAATTGCCAACGGCGCAGATTAGAATAGCACAAGAGTTCTAAAATAGCTTTACGAACTTAACGGGCACACCCGTGCTACAATACTTTCGTGAAAGGTGTAAACGCCGGAGCCTTCCGATGTTTGCCTCTGCCGAATTCCTGTGGCGCATCAATCAAGAGTACGTGAACCGGTTGGCGCGAGCGCGCAATTATCTTGACCTGCTCGAACAGTTGGTGCTCGAACGCGGCGGTGACGAGCTGAGCCATCGTTTCCTGCCGACGCTGCGCTTCACGCGCATGAATCTGGCGAGCCTGAGCGAAGAACACCGCGACTGGTGCTATACCTACTTCTATGAGACGCCGGACAGCAAACGGATGGTGCACGCGCCGTCCGCCGTGCGCCGCGCGCTCTCGAACTTCCGGCTGATGCGCGAACGGCAGGCGCACGCCTTCCACGACGTGGCGGCGCTGCTCGTCAAGCTGCCGCGCCCCGCGCCTTCCATCACCCGTGTCCCGAATGGCGATCTGTGGGACATGCTCCAGCGTGCGCTGCGCGATCTGGTCGATTTCGCCTCTGACGAGGAATTGCAGCCCGCCAGCATCCTGCGCTAATCCGTTGAAGACACCCGCTAAGCTGGTTCTGCAAGGGAAAAAGATCGCGCTGCGCGATTGGGAAGCGCGCTATTCCGGCGGTTTCAGCGCGCACCCCGGCTGATCATCAAACGGCTGCCGACCTCAATTGAGCGACTGCAATTCATCCAGCAGGATATAGCCCTGCCGCAGCGCCTGCAGCGCCGCCGCGTGGCGGTCTTTGGCGCGCATCTTGTCCATCGCCCCCGCCAGCGTCTCGATCAGCATTGGCACGGGCAGGTTGAGCCGCTCGGCGATCTGTTCGTTATCCATACCCCCGGCGATCATCAGCAGCACCTGACGCTCTTCGTCGGTCAGGCGGTTGGGGTCGGCTTGCGGCTTGAACAGCCCGGTCACGACCTTTTCTGCCACGCCCTGTCCCAGTACCAGCGTCCCCTGCGACACCTTGAGGATGGCGTCGATCAGGTCGCTTTCGCTGGCGGATTTCAGCACGTAGCCGTTCGCGCCCGCGCGCAGCGCCTGCGTGATGTACCACTCCTCGTCGCGTCCGGTCAGCACCAGCACGCGGACGTTGGGCGCTTTCTCGCGGATTTCGGGCAGCGCCTCCAGACCACTTTTGCCCGGCATGTTCAGGTCGAGCAGCAGAATATCCGGTTGAAGCTCGACGGCGAGCCGGACGGCGCCGTTGCCTTCGCCCTCTTCGCCGACGATCACGAATTCGTCGCGCTGCGACAGAAAGTTGATCAGCGTCTTGCGCAGCATGGCGTGGTCGTCCGCCAGCGCGACGCGCATCGGCACACGCTCGTGGGGGATCGGCGCTGACTGCGACGACTGGGTCGCTGTATCGGAGACGCGTTCCGGTCGCTGGATGGCTGCCAACGCCTGCGCCAGCGCACCGGCGCTCTGGAAACGGCGCACCGGGTTCTTTTCGAGCGCTTTCAGCACGATGTTTTCCAGTGCGACCGGGATATTCGGGTCGAGCATCCGCAGCGGTGCGGGCGACTCCCGGACGTGCTGGAGCAGCAGCGCGGGGATGTCGTCCGACGTGAAGGGGAGATCGCCGGTTGCCAGTTCGTACAGCACAATGCCGAGCGAGTAGATGTCGGTGCGATAATCCAGCGACAGTCCCTGCGCCTGTTCCGGCGAAAGATATGCCGGCGTGCCGATGATCATCCCGGCGCTGGTCACGCGCTTGGCGTCGCGCGGGAGCGCCAGCCCCAGGTCCATGATCTTGACCTGTCCATTGGGCGCGACCTTGATGTTGGCGGGCTTGATGTCGCGGTGGATGATGTGATGCTCGTGGGCGTAGTCCAGCGCCAGCGCGATCTGCCGACCGATCTCGATCACCGTATCCGGCGGCGACGGGACGTGGTCTTCCAGCGTATCGCCATCGACGTATTCAACCACCAGAAAATGAATGTCGCTTTCCTGGTCGATATCGTAGATCGACATAATGCCGGGGTGGTTCAACTGCGCGACCGCCGTCGCTTCCTGAAAGAAGCGGGCGCGCACCGAATCCTTGACGTGCGGTAACAGGACTTTCAGGGCGACGGCGCGCCCCAGTCGTGTATCGAGCGCTTTGTAGACGGTCGCTGTCGAGCCTTCGCCCAGCAGCGTCTGAACCTGATACCGGTTGCGTAAGGTGTGTCCGAGCATGGCAGACCTGCACTGATCACGAATTTGTGGTCAAGCATAACATAACGCAGGTCAGTTCGCATGAAGATCGGCTCTGCTGGACGAGCTTATTTCGCCTCACCGGGAAGCGGCGCATCCACACTTGTATCTTCCCCGGCGATCAGGACACCGCCGGAGATGCGCTGCGGCATCGCGCCTTCCTGTCGTGGCTCGATGATCAGGTAGCGCGCCAGCACCATCAGCGTGCCCGCAATCGGCACGGCGGTCAGCCCGCCGATCACGCCTCCGACCGAGAAGCCGATGAACAGTGCGACGATCACCAGAATCGGGCTGATGTGGACGCTGTTGGACATCATGCGCGGCGTCAGGTAATGTGTCTCGACCTGCTGCACCAACACGAAGCTGAGCAGCGTCAGCACGGCTGCCAGCGGCGACTCGATCAGCGCGACGAACACGGCGAAGCCCGCGCCGATGAAGCCGCCGATCACCGGCAGCGCCGTCGTGATGCCGACGATGAACGCCATCGTGATAGCGTTAGGCACGTGGAAGAGTGTCAGCAGCACGAAATTCGCCACCCCAACGAACGATACCACCAGCGCGATGCCGCGCACGTATGCGCCCAGCGACTGCTCGATCTCCAGAATGATCTGCTGAGCCAGCGTGCGCCGTCCCAGCGAGAATAACTGAAGCGTGAACCGCACGGCATTGTCGCGGCTGGTCAGCCAGTACACGCCGATCACCAGCACGAGAATTGTATCGCCCAGCAGACCGCCGAGTTCGCCCGCCATCGCCGGGAACGAGCGTTTCAGCCCGGCGACCATCGACGTGACGTTGCTCCGTATCGTATCAGGCGTGAACAGCGTCACCGGCTCGGCGGGATGGAACAGCGCGTTGATCCGGTTTTCCATCCAGTCGTTCGTGCTGATCAGCTTGGCAGTCAGGCGGTCGTCGTTTTCGATATAGCCGCTCAGCCGGTCGATGGCGGGCGGCAGCACGACGATGAACAGCCCGAAGACCGCCAGCAGCAGCAGGACGTACACCAGTAGGATCGAGATCGCCTGCGGCAGCCCGTGACGCTGAAGCCACAGGACTGCCGGGCGAATCGCCGAAGCGATGATGATGGCGAACCACAGGACGATGATGATGCGGATACTCACGACCAGAATGTATGCCGTAAGCACCGTGAGGAGCACGATCACGGTGTTGCGGAAGACCTGCTGCGCGCTCATAGTTTTTTCTCTGAATAAACTGTATTGACAATACTAAATTACGTATGTAATTAAATCAACTGCCGGATTCGTTCGAACACCACCGTGACCGCCACCGCTGAAAACAGGAACAGCAGCGGGTCGGACGGCACGCGGTAGCGCGTCGAGGGGTGGAACACCACATAGGTAATGGTCATGCTGATCTGCACGAACCACAGCAAGGCAACGTCGCGCCACTGCTTCACCGTCAGCGCGACGCCGACCAGCGCCAGCAGCAGCAGCGCGCCGAAATACAACCGGTGGATGACGCGCGCCGGCGCGAATGCGTCGTTGTTGTACAGCGTCACTGGGTCGCCCGGCGGCAGCCCGCCGAGCGTTGGATCGCCTGCCGCGTCGGTCTGCTGTTCGGCAGCCCCCTGATAGTTGACGGGTGGCGCGGAATCGGCGGTGGGGTTCAGGCGCGGGAAGATGTCGATGCTCCAGTGAGTCAGGAACTTCACCCACACCAGTTCGGGGATGATGCCGGGGTTTTCGCGCAGCCAGTCGAGCGCGATCTGCATCCGCTCCTGGTCGGCGGCGGGGGTGTTAGGGTTTTCCTGCTGGTGTTCGGGTCCCGTCCACTGCACGTCGTAGCCGGCGCGCAGGTACGGGATCACGTCCGGGTTGTTGCCCTGAGAGAAGTTCGACCCGCCGGTGATCGAAATCGGCACGAACGCGCCGTACACGTCCTGATTGCGCACGATCCACGGGACGAGCGTCAGCAGGCTGACGACGGCGACCGGCAGCAGCCGCAGAATCGAATCGACCAGCGACCGCCGGACCAGGAACCACACGCCGACCAGCGCCGCCAGCGGCAGCAGAATCGGGCGGGTGAGGGTGGTCACGCCCAGTACCAGTCCGCCGAGCAGCGCCAGCGTCCACGCCCGGCGGTCGCGCTGCGGGCGGTCGCGCAGCAGCAGCACGATCAGCACGAAGGCGTGCAGTTCGGCGATGAACAGCGGCGTGTCGATCAGCGTGAGGTTCTGGAAGACGAGGTAGGGATAGACCGCGTAGAACACGCCCGCCAGCCAGCCGACCCATTCACCGAGCAGCCGTTTGCCGGTGACGTACAGCATGAGGATCGACAGCGCATCGAGCAGGGTGTGAAACAGCCCGACCTGCCAGTAGCCGCGCCCGAAGATGCCGTAAACACCCGCCAGCGCATAGCTGTAGACCGGCGGCAG
>JADLHH010000118.1 GCA_020848855.1 Anaerolineae bacterium
ACGGTGAACGGGTCAGGCACGAAGCCGCTCGTCAGCGCAGTTGAGCCGTACACCGGCGGCAGGCTGAAATTCAACGTCGCCACTGGCGCGGGTGGGTTGGTCGCCGTCGCGGTCGGTGTCGCGCTGGGAGTCGCCGTGAACGGCGAAACTTCCGTCGTCGAAATCGGCGGGATCACGCTGGCGCTCGCCGTCGGGGTCAGCGTCGGCGGCTGAATGACCGGGACACCCCCGCAGTTGCCGCCAATGATCACCACGCTTGCCGAAACCCAGCCGAGCACGCCGTTGATATTGACCTGGAACCAGGAATTATCCGGCAGCCTGCCCAGCACTGCCACCGAAATCGTCGGCGGAAGCTGCGCGATCACACCGAAACTCAACCCCGGACCGCTGCGCACGTTAATCGTCGCGCCGCGTGCGGAAGCCACCTGGCAAGCCCCGGTCGGGTTAATCACGACTGGCGCAAAGGTCGGCGGCACTGCCTGCGTCGGCAGTGGCGTAATCGTTGGCAGCGCCGTCGGCACGATGAAGACGGTCGGGATTGGTGTCGGCGGACCGCCCACCGCAGCCTGCGCGCTCACAATGCCAGGGCAGTCGGTCGGGTTGCCTTCAGTCGCAAGGCAAACCACGAAGCCTTCCTGCTGCGGCGCGCCGCTGTGTGTCACTTCCACCTGGTAATTCGCCGCCCCGGTACCGATGCGGTAAATCACGCCTGCCAGCCGTGAGCTGTTCAGCGCCAGCGTTTCATTGGTATCCGCGTCACGCAGCATCACCACCGGACCAGCACCCGGCGTGTTGCTGCGCACGGCAAGCAGCAGGCTGTTGGCTTCCGAGCCGCTGAACGAAAACGCCTGTCGCACGCTCTGGCTGCTCACCGACCCGTTGATCGGCGTTCCTGCCGTTAGCGGCTGCGGCGGAGCCAGTGGCGCGCCTGCCTGCACGCTGATCAGGAACTGCCCGGTCGCACCATTGGCGCTGCTCACTTCAATCGTGTACGTGCCAGGATTGGTCAGGCTGGTCGTGCCCTGCACAATCGTCTGCGTCCCGCCGTTGATGGCGTTGGTTGCCACCACGCCGCTCGGTTCGACCACGCGGAACGTCGGGGCAAGCCCCTGCGAAATCGCCAGCACCTGGATTTGAATACTCAGCGGCGCGGCGCTCGAAATCGAATAGCGCACCGGCGTGCTCGAATCTGTAATCTGCCCGGTCTGGTTCTCGCCCACCCCAATTGGGATCGCATTCTGAGCGCTCACGCTCACCGCCCCGGCAAGTACCAGCAACAACAAGGTGGTCAGGTACAGCCACCGCCGTTTCGAACCTTTACTCAGGGTTGCCATGTGGACCGCTCCGTCTCGTGCCAATAAGGTGATCTTCATTACACTTTAAGTCGTTTATCGAAAGGCGCAAGGGGTTGCTTGCACAAATACTGCTGCGCGCATAAGTCCGCGTCATTGGGCGCGGCGCGGCTTTTGCTTTACAATACGCCGCACTCAAAAGTGCGTTTTTGGCAGGAGACAGCCGATCATGCTCGATATCGCGCAGAAGAACAAAGATTACACGCTCGTCAGTTGGAGCGCGCAGGGCAACTGGAAGCCGATTCCGAGTGTGCGTGGCGAAGGCGTTTACATTTATGACGCTGACGGCAAGCAGTACCTCGACTGGGCATCCCAGTTGGTCAACGTCAACATCGGGCACAGCCATCCGCACGTCGTCAAAGCCATTCAGGAGCAGGCAGCGCAGTTGTGCTACGTCAACCCGTCGTTCGCCACCGAACCGCGTGGGCGGCTGGGCGAAATGCTGGCGGAAATCACCCCCGGCAGCCTTAGCAAGACCTTCTTCACCAACGGCGGCGCGGATGGCATCGAAAATGCCATGAAGATCGCACGGCTGTACACGGGAAAGGATAAAATCCTCACCCGCTACAAGTCCTATCACGGCGGCACGTTCGCTTCTGCCAGCGCGGGCGGCGACCCGCGTCGTCAGGGCATCGAACCGGGCGTTCCCTGGATCGTCCGCCTGCCCGACCCCTACGCCTACCGCAACCCTGCCTATCGTGGGCACACCCAGGAAGAAGGCGACCAGCTCCTGATCGAGATGATCGAGGACATCATCATCTCGGAAGGTCCGCAGTACTGCGCCGCCATTATGATCGAAGGCTACAGCGGCTCCAGCGGCATCATGCAGCCGACCGCGCTGTTCTTCAGCGGACTGCGCCGCCTCTGCGACAAGTACGAAATGCTGCTGATTGTCGATGAAGTCATGAGCGGCTTCGGGCGTACCGGCGAATGGTTCGGCATCGACCACTACCCGGACGCCAAGCCGGATATTCTCGTCTTCGCCAAGGGCGTGAACTGCGGCTACGTCCCGCTCGGCGGCGCAATCGTCACCGACGAAATCGGCGCGTATTTTGACGATCATCTCTTGCAGGCGGGGCTGACCTACAGCGCCCACGCGCTGGCGTGCGCGGCGGGTGTCGCCACGCTGGAAGTCTACCAGCAGGAAAACCTGATCGAGCGTTCCCGCGAAATGGGCAAGATCCTGCGGCGCGGCTTGATGGATCTCGCGGAACGCCATCCCGTTATCGGCGACATTCGCGGCACGGGCTTGCATCAGGTCATCGAACTGGTCAAGAACCGCGAGACCCGCGAAGCCCTCAGCCCGTTCAACAAGCCGCCGAGCGAACCGCTGGCGAAAGCTGCCAAGTCCCTGCGCGACGACGGCATCAAT
>JADLHH010000119.1 GCA_020848855.1 Anaerolineae bacterium
ATGACCTTCGGGCGCGAAACCAGCGAACCGGACAGCCATCGGCTGTTGGATCACTTTGTCGAAGTGGGTGGGAATTTTGTCGATACTGCCGACATTTACAGCGTTGGCGGGTCGGAAAAGGTGATAGGGACGTGGCTCAAAACAAAGCCGCGCGCCTCGATCATCCTTGCGACCAAGACACGCTATGCCATGAGTCCCGATCCGAATGACCTGGGGTTGAGCCGAAAGCATATCATTGATGCTGTCGAAGCCAGCCTGAAAAGGCTCGATACCGACTATATCGATCTCTACCAGGTACACTGCTGGGATAGTAAAACGCCTCTCCAGGAGACGCTGAGCACGCTCGATATGCTGGTGCGCAGCGGAAAGGTTCGCTATATCGGCGCGAGCAACTTTAGTGGCTGGCAGCTTCAAAAGGCGCTGGACATCAGCCGACAAATGGGCTGGGAGTCATTCCAATCCCTTCAGCCACAATACAATCTGCTGTGCCGTTCGACCGAATGGGAATTGGTTGACGTGTGCTTGAACGAGGGCGTGGGGTTGATTGCCTGGAGTCCGCTGCGCGGCGGCTGGCTCAGCGGCAAGTTCAATCGTAGCCTATCCCAGGCGCCTGCCGGAAGCCGAATTGAGCTTGCCGAGGAGAAAGGCTGGGATGAGTCCTGGTCAAATTACAATAACGAATACACCTGGCAGGTGATTGACGCTCTCCTTGAAATTTCGCGGGAAACCGGGAAAACGCCTGCTCAGGTGGCGATAAACTGGCTGCTTCAGCGACCTGGCGTCACCGCGCCCATTCTTGGCGTTCGTACAATGGAACAGCTTCAGGATAATCTGGGCGCGGCGGGTTGGGCGTTGGAATCGGAACAGATGGCGCGGCTCAATCGGGCGAGCGATTTGCCGCTCCCCTATCCCTATAGCGAGATCGTCGGCGCGCAGCTTAGGCGCTGACGATAGCTACCAGCCCGCTGCGCGAAAGAGGGGTACCCGTGCCTTTGGAGACACCCCCTACTTGCACGATATGTATATACTCTTTCCGAATAAAACTTTGATTGACAATCGGCGTCTCGCATGATATTTTTATGTTTGAAACTGATTTATTTCACTCGTTTGTGATTGAAAATGAGCATTTTCAGTTTGTCGTGTGCAAATTTGTTCAACGAACTTCGCTGGATATCTGGCAAACGCCAAGAGGCGCATGTTATGACGCAACACGGGCAATACACGCAGCGCGAAATCCTGAGTCAGCCGAGTGCCTGGAATGAAGCACTCGCGCTCATTAATGGGGAGGCAAGCAGCCTGCGGCATTTCTGGCGCGCCGGGCAGTACGAGTCGGTGATTTTCACGGGCTGTGGCTCGACATATTACCTCTCGGTCGCTGCTGCCGCGCTCTTTCAGCAGTTGGGCGTCACCGAAGCGCGAGCGCTGCCCGCTTCGGAAATATGGCTCTATCCACAGTCTGCCTATAGCACGACGCGGCGCACACTCCTGATCGCCGTGAGTCGCTCCGGTGAAACTACCGAGACCCTGCGCGCCGTCGAGAACTTCCGCGCGCGTAAGCAGGGCGACGTTTTTACGCTCACCTGCTACGGGGAACGGGCGCTCGCCAGCTTGGGCAATATGAACCTCATTCTGCCGTCCGGGCAGGAACAGAGTGTCGCCCAAACTCGCGCATTCACGGTTCTGTATCTTGGGGTGACAGCGCTCGCGGCGATATGGAGCGGGCGCGACGACCTGCTGGAGACGATGCAAAAACTCCCTGAAGCTGGACAGCGCTTGCTGAGCCGATCCAGCTCGGTTGCCCGCAGCTACGGCGAAGATGACTCGCTGGAACGCTTCTATTTCCTCGGCTCAGGGATGCGCTACGGGCTGGCGGCGGAACTCAGCCTGAAGATGAAAGAAATGACGCTGAGTCACAGCGAACCCTTCCACTTTATGGAATTCCGGCATGGCCCACAGTCGATGATTACCGACCAAACGCTGATCGTCGGCTTGGTTTCAGACGAGAACTGCGCTGCCGAGACCGCCGTCCTTAGCGAAATGCGCCAGCGTGGAGCGCAAATCCTGAGCATGGATGAAAATGAGGCAGATGTGGCGTTTGAATCCGGCTTGCCGGAGGTGATTCGCGGCGCGCTTTACCTGCCGGTTGGGCAATTGATGGCGTTCGAGCGGGCGATGACGCGCGGTCTTGATCCAGACACCCCTCACAATTTGACAGCGGTCGTCCGACTGGGCGAATAGGGCGTCCCAGCATCGCCCCATCTTCTGTCATGACCATGAGCGGGCTGGAACTCAAAAATAGTGGTGGGAAGGGGAGAGAAAATGAAGCGATACGCATTGACAACTGTCCTGTTGACGATCCTGCTGTTGGCGCTCACGGGCGTGTCTCAGGCGCAGGAGCAGCCCGCCGAGATCACGTATATGATGTGGGGATCGCCCGAAGAACTGGCGGTCTGGCAGACCATCGTCGATGAATTTCAGGCCGCTCATCCCGACATCCACGTCACCGTCGATGTAAGCGACTGGACCTCCTACTGGGATAAGCTGCAAACGCTGTTCGCGGGAGGAGCGCCGCCGGACGTGTTTGCGATGGATGCCCCGCTTTACCTTGACTGGCAGTCGCGCGGCGTGCTGTTGAACTTGCAGCCGTATATCGACGCGACGCCCGGCTTCCTGGACGGCTTTTACCCGGTGACGCTGGAAGTCTACAAGCAGGATGACGGTTACTATGGCTTGCCGCGCGACTTCCAGACCATCGTCCTGTACTACAACAAGGACATGTTCGACACCGCCGGAATAGACTACCCGACCGATGACTGGACGCTGGATGACCTGCGCACGGCTGCCAAAGCGCTCACCGTCGACTCGAACGGCGACGGCATCACCGACCAGTGGGGCTTCGGAACAGACCTGTGGGATATGGAATTGTTCTGGAGCGAGGCGATCTGGGGGTTTGGCGGCAGCATCATCAGCGACGACCACATGCAGACGCTGATCAACGAAGGCAGCGCACACGACGCCTGGAACTTCATTTCCAGCATGATGCTCGAAGACAAGTCGATCCCTGATCCGAACCAGGCGGCGCAGTTCGGTGGTGATCCATTCGCAGCGGGCGTTGCAGCGATGACCACGATTGGTCACTGGGTCGTGCCGCAGTATGCGGGCTTGGGCTTCTCGTGGGATGTTGCGGCTTTCCCGGCGGGTCCGGCGGGGCGCGCGACCAGCGTCAACAGCGCCGGGTTCGTCATTGCCAACGGGTCGCAGCACCCGGATCAGGCGTGGGAACTGGTCAAGTACGCCCTGAGTTCAGCCGGCCAGAGCCGCCTGACCGAACTCGGTTTCGCCATCCCGGTTTTGCAGTCGCTCGCCGAAAGCCCGGTGTTTCTGGAGCAGAATACCGCGCCAATTCGCCAGCAGGTTTTCCTCGACGCGCTGGAATATGCTCATGTCAAGCCCGTCTTCCGGGGCTATGACGAATGGGCGAGCGTGGTGGGCGATGGCTTGCTGCCCGTCTGGACGGGTGACATCTCGCTGGATGACGCAATGGCAGAAGTGATCCCTGCTGCCGACGATGTGCTGGCGAGTAATGTCGAATAGGATGCGTCGGAAACCACGACGATGCAATCCGGGCTGAAACCGCTGGGGCGGGAACGCTGGTGGGTGTTGGTGCTGCTGGCGCCGACGCTGGTCGGACTGATCTTTGGCGTATTCGGGTCGGTCGCGGCAACTATTGGCATTAGCTTTCTCAAATGGGATTTGCTGACCCCGCCTGTGTGGGCGGGGTTGGACAATTTCACAAAGCTGCTTGACGACAATCTGTTCCACAAGTCGCTGGTCAACACGTTTGCCTTCAGCAGCCTGTACGTCCCGGCGGTGATCGTCCTGTCGCTTGGTGTGGCGCTGCTGCTCAACCGCAAGATTCGCGGCATCGGCTTGTTCCGGGTGGTGTATTTCCTGCCGGTCGTGTCGTCGGCGGTCGCCGTCGGCTTGGTCTGGACGTGGATTTACGCCCGCGATACTGGGCTGCTGAATATCACGCTGGCATCGTTTGGGCTGCCCGCTGTCAACTGGCTGGGGTCGCAAACGGCATTGATTTCGGTCGTGATCGTCAACGTGTGGGGGGCGATTGGCGAGGGCATGATCGTGTTTCTGGCGGGGCTGCAAGCCATCCCGCGCGAATATTACGAAGCGGCAGAGGTGGACGGCGGGAATGGTTGGGCGAAGTTCCGGCGTATCACCCTGCCGCTGCTGGTGCCGAGCATCTTTTTCCAGACGATCATCTCGACCATCAACGCTTTTCAGGCGTTTGAATTTATCTATGTACTGACGCGCACGGCAGGCGGCGGCTCGACCACGCCCACGCTGGTGTATTCGATTTACCGCACGGGCTTCGACTTCTTCCGTATGGGGTCGGCGAGCGCTCAGGCGATTGTTCTGACGGTCATCATCTTTGTGCTGACTCTGATCTATTTCCGGCTTCAGCGCATCTGGACGGCTTACGAGTAAGCGGCGGGCTTATGAATAGGCATATGCGTAACCAGCGTACCCAGAAAACGGTTGTCGACCTCGCTTCGTATGCCATCCTGCTTGCCGGGGCGGTGCTGATGGTCGGGCCATTTCTGTGGATGGTATCGACAGCGTTCAAGCAGCCTGCTGACCAGTTCAGCCGGAATCTGATCCCCACTGCGCCGACCCTGGAAAACTTCCAGAATCTGTGGGTGACACTGCCATTCACGACCCTGATTTTCAACAGCTTCAAGGTGGCGGCGCTGACGACCCTCGGTCAAATCCTGACCTGCTCGATGGCGGCGTTCGTCTTCGCGGTCGTTCAGTTTCGCTTCCGCAACGCCCTGTTCCTGCTGCTGCTGCTCACGCTGATGCTCCCGTTCCAGGTGACGATTATTCCGAATTTTATCCTGTTTCGGGCGCTCGGCTTGTACGGTACGCAAGCCCCGTTATGGCTTCCCGCGTTCTGGGGCGGCGCGTTCGGGACATTCCTGCTGCGCCAGTATTTTCAGACCATCCCGCTCGATCTGGCGGAGGCGGCGCGCGTGGATGGCGCATCGCTGCCGCGTATCTTCTGGCGCATCTATCTGCCGCTGGCGCGCCCAGCGCTGGCAGCGCTAGCGATCTTCGTCTTTTTGCAGTCGTGGAATAACCTGCTGACGCCGCTGATTTACCTGCCGAGCGATTTGACGCAGACCACGCTGCCTGTTGGACTCGCTCTATTCCAGCAGCAATACGGCGGCAGGTGGACGATCCTAATGGCGGGAGCGCTGGTTAGTATTGCGCCGATCATTCTGGTGTTTTTCTTCGCCCAACGCCAGTTTATCGAAGGCATCGCCCTTACGGGGGTGAAGTATTAGGCTGAATGCTGGTGCAATCGTAAGGGCGAGGTATGCCTCGTCCCCACGAACGGTTGACCTGTTTTGTGAACGAATATGAATGGATGAACCATGACCAAGATTACGATCATCGGCGCCGGAAGCGCTGTTTTCGCCTACGAAGTGATGCGTGACGTGTTAGTGACACCTCATCTGGATGAGGGCACATTTGCGCTGGTGGATATCGACACCCGCAGGCTCGAACTCGCGCACCAGATCGCCGAGAAGCTGATTGTCACCACCGGGCGGCGCTGGAACGTCGAAGCCTCAACCGAGCGGACAGACGTGCTCGCCGGGACGGACTATCTGATTAACTGCATCGAAGTCGCAGGACTGGCAAACGTCCGCCATGATTTCGACATCCCAATGAAGTACGGTGTGAACCAGTGTATCGGCGATACGATTGGACCGGGCGGCATCTTCAAGGCGCTGCGCACGCTTCCTGTCTGGATTGACATTCTGCGCGATACCGAACGGCTTGCACCAGACGCCCTCGTCATGAACTTCACCAACCCCATGTCGATCACCTGTCTGACGGGCGTGCGCGCCTCGAATCTGCCGATTGTCGGGCTGTGTCACTCGATCCCACATACTGCTGAAACACTCGCCGGGTATCTTGGCGTTCCGGTAAGCGAACTCAAGTACCGCGCTGCCGGAGTCAATCATCTGTCGTGGCTGGTTCAGCTCACACATCAGGGCGAGGATATGTATCCTCGCCTGCGCGAACTCATGCGCAACCCGGCGATCTACGAGCAGGACCCGGTGCGCTTCGAGATGATGCTGCATCTTGGCGCATTCGTCACCGAAAGCAGCGGGCATACGTCCGAATACACCGCCTACTTCCGCAAACGCCCCGATCTGGTCGCGAAATACATGCGTCCTGGCTATCGCGGTGAGACAGGCTTCTACGCCAACAACTGGCCCCGCTGGCGCGAAGAATCGGATGAATGGATCAGCAAGATGATTTCAGGCGAAGAACCGCTGGAACTCGAACGCGGCGTCGAATATGCTTCGTACATCGTCCACGCCATCGAAACGGATACACCAACGATGATTTACGGCAACGTGCCAAACACTGGATTAGTCACCAACCTGCCGCAGGCTGGCATTATCGAAACGGTCTGCCTGGTCAACCGTGACGGCATCCAGCCAACCTATTTCGGCGCGCTGCCGCCCCAACTTGCCGCGCTCGATCAGGCGCATATGGCGCTTCACGACCTCGTTGCAAAAGCGGTGCTGGAACAGGATCGGCAGGCTGCATTCCACGCCCTGCTGCTCGACCCACTGACGGCGGCAGTCTGCTCGCCTGCCGAAATCCGCCAGATGTTTGACGAAATGGCATTCACCGAAGCGGCGTATTTACCCAACTGGATGCAGGAAAGGTAAGCGGTGGTGAACGACATCCTGCTGAGCCAGTTCACACCTGTATCCAGGCTGGTCGTGAAATCGACCGAG
>JADLHH010000120.1 GCA_020848855.1 Anaerolineae bacterium
ATTCTTCTGAGGACATAATCGAATTGCCATCATAAATGTACGACGTGATCCAGTCGTAATGCAATTCATATCCGCTCTCAACAACTGTACGCATCTGATCATAGCTGTCTTTTTGTTCTGGATCGAGCAAGGCTAATATCTGGAATTGGTTAGATAAGAGCCATCTTTCATTCCTCGATAACTTGGTGCGACCTTCTTTATCAAGCTCTTTGGGGTCTATTGTGGGGTGTTCGAGTGATCTGATTGCAGACCAAAGCTTCGTCACGCTAGGAGTGTCGCGCAAACCACGTTGGAGATCGACGTATTGAATGGTCTTCAAATGATCACTAAGATCAGCATCAATTTCGCTTGGATAGTCCTTTTTCAAACGACGTACTATAACAGGCAGAATTCTTTTGTCGAACTGAATAGCATGGCGTAACTCCTCTCTGCAATATTGTGAAGTAGTCGATTCATCAGAAAGCAGAAAGATAAATATGTCACATTTATCAATTTCGTTGAGAATTTTTGTCCACCATTCAGCTCCTCCAGTAAGTGCATCATCGAACCAGAGAGTACCATCCGTATACATGGTTTGCATCTGAGGTAATAAGTCGTCCAAAAAAGGACGATCAGAGTGGCTGTAGGAAAAGAAAAACCTTGTCATGTTCCTTATGACCTCAACACACTAAAGAGGAGTTGCTAACCGATAAGTCAATGACCAGAGGCTAGCAACTCACTTCTTAGGAGCTACTTCTAGAGCCAGCGCTCGATCAGAATCTTCTTGTCGGTGTAGAACTCGATGCCGTCCAAGCCCTGACCGTGCAGGTCGCCGAAGAAGGAGTCCTTCTGCCCGCCGAACGGGAACGACGCCGTCGCCGCCGCCACGCCGATGTTGATGCCGATGTTCCCGGCGCGCACGCGGTACTTGAACTCTCGCGCGTGCTTGCCGCTGTTGGTGAACAGGCTGGCGGCGTTGCCGTAGCGGCTGGCGTTGATGGCGTCCACCGCCGTGTCGAAGTCCGGCACGTGCATGATCGACAGCACGGGTCCAAAAATCTCGTCTTTGGCGACCGACATTTCGCCGGTCACGCCGTCGAGGATCGTCGGTCCGACAAACGACCCCTGCTCGAAGCCGGCGACCGACTTGCTGCGCCCGTCCAGCGCGACCTGCGCGCCCTCGCTCACGCCCGCCGCGATCATGCCTTCGATGCGCTCGCGCGCCGACGCCGAGATGACCGTGCCCATCTGCGTCGTCTCTTCCAGCCCGTAGCCGACGCGCAGATTCGACGCCCGCTTGAGCAGTTCGGCTTTCAGCGGTTCGTAGGCGTCGCCCACCGCCACCACCACCGACCCGGCGAGGCAGCGCTGCCCGGCGCACCCGAACGCCGACCCCATGATGTTGGCGACGCTCGCCCGCATGTCGGCGTCGGGCATCACGGCGATGTAATTCTTCGCGCCGCCCTGCGCCTGCACGCGCTTGCCGTGCTTGGCGCACGTCTCGTAGACGATCCTGGCAACCGGCGTCGAGCCGACGAACGACACGCCGACGATGTCCGGGTGTTCCATCACGGCAATCGACGCTTCCTTGCCGCCATGCACCAGGTTGACCACGCCTTCCGGCAGGTCGAGCTCGTCCAGCAGTTCGTACAGGATGTCCATGCTGATCGGCGTTTGCGGCGACGGCTTGACGATGAACGTGTTGCCGGTCGTGATCGCCGTCGGCAGGAACCACAGCGGAACCATGTTCGGGAAGTTGAACGGCGTGATCGCCGCGAACACGCCGAGCGGCTGGCGTTCCGCCGTCTCGTCGATGCCGCTGCTGATATCCTCGACTTTATAGCCGCGCATCAGCGACGGGATACTGGCGGCGAATTCGACGCTTTCGATGCCGCGCCGCACTTCGCCGCGCGCCTCGTCGCGGGTCTAGCCATTTTCCTTGACCACGATCTCGGCGAGGTCTTCAAAGCGTTCTTCGAGCAGCGCCTTGAAGCGGTACATGTACTGAGCGCGGCTGAGCACCGGCGTGCTGCGCCATTCGGGGAAGGCTTCCTTCGCCGCCTGCGCCGCCTTGTCGACATCGGCGCGCGGGCTGTCCGGGACTTCGGCGAGGAGTTCGCAGGTCGCCGGGTTGTTGACCGGCAGGTATGTGCTCGCCGACGACTGCACCCACTCACCGCCGATGTAATTCTTCAACTGCTTGACCATCGTACTGCTCCTGAACAATATTGGGTTGCTGTTGGGATGTATCGGGAGATATTACCGCTACGCGGAGGGAAATGGCAATTCTCAATATATAATCAGGACAGGTATAGGAGAAGCAATTATGGTAACCATTCACCTGACCGGACACGTGACCGATGACGGCGAACTGATCTTCGACCCGCCCAAAGATCTGCCGCCGGGTGAGGTTCAGATCACGATTGAAGTGCCCGTTGGTGCACCCGCCGAGCAGAATTTCACCGACGAGGAAATCAGGGAACTGTTGACCTTCACGCCCAAAAGCGGCAAGGAGATAGTCGAAGAAGGCTTGATCGGCGGTTGGGAAGATAAAGGTATTACGGATTCCGTAGCATGGGTTGAGGAGCAGCGCCGTAAGCGGCGGGAGCGCAGACAGCGTGACAGCGGCACTTATTGAGACCAATGTGTTGTCGATTTGCTTCGACGATATTCGCCTGCTGTTGCTTGGCTTGATGTTCAGAGCCAGTTTGCCTTTGGAATCACGCCGATTGTTTGGATGGAAGTAATTACCGGTGGGGATAATAAAGCGGAGCGGCAGCGTGCAGCGCAAGTAATGGCACAATTTGAGATGGTCTACCTCACCGAAGCCGACTTGAAATGGGTGATGGAAGCTCAAATGCGTTACGAACTCAGCCACGGCATCGGGATGATGGACTGTCTGATCGCATCGGCGAGCCATCGTCTGCAACTGCCGTTGTATACCCACAATCTGAAGCATTTCGCCCCGCTGCTTGGCGACTTAGCGCAAAAGCCGTACTAGGTTATCCCCCGCTCAGCCGTTCCCACACCAGCGTCCCGGTCAGGCTCGCGCCGCCGCGCAGAATTGGCGGTGTGGTCAGCGTCAGCCGGCTGCCCTCAAACGTGAAATACCGCACCTGCTCACTGCCGACGCGATTCGGGAACAGGCTCCCGCGCAGGTGATGCGTCACGATCCGCTGCGCCTCGTCCACCGTGTACGTCCCGAAATAAGCGTTGTAGCCTTGATACGCCGCCCGGATTTCGTCGTTCGTCCCGTCCAGAACGTCGCCGGACGCGAATAACGGGCGGTCGACGCGCATGATCTGCACCGCCATGCTGCCGGCTGCGTCGTACATGATCATGCCCACCGCGTCACTCCCCGCCGGATAGACGACCTGACCGCTGCCATCCCGAAATTCCTGCGATACCAGCGCCCACGTCCCCACAAACCGATCTTTGAACACGGCATTTCCTTTCGTAGCCGCCATGAATGATAAGGGCGCGTACCTGCTTCGCAAGCCAAGCCGCGCCCCTACAAAACCCCAATAAATTGACCCGCCCGATCTACCGAATGGTCGGGTCGCTGATCCACACGTCCTGCGAATACCTCGTGCTGCTTTCGATGAGCAGGTTGGACGAGTACCCGTAGCGGAACTCGAACACGTTCAAGCCGTTGAACGTCGACAGGATCGGCTTGGACGCCCCGGTATTGTTGTCGTACACCGACAGCACCGGCTCGCAGCCCTCGGCGACTTCCGCGCTCTGCGGGCAGATTTCCAGCGACACCTGCGCCGTGCGCGTCTGCAGGTTGTCGAACACGTAGGTCACGCGCACCTGGCTCCACTGCACCAGCCGCTTGTCCGCCACCTGCCCGCTGAAGCTGGGCGTGGCGACCGGCGTGGTATCCACCAGCACCGACAGCAGCGGACCCGACCCGGTCGGCGTGGGCGTCGGTCCTGGACCGTTGCACCAGATCGCATCGCAGAACGCCAGCGGGTCGACGCCTTCCAGCGTCGGCAGGCTGCGGAACGTCGTCTCGGTGATCGTCGTGAAGCGCATGTCGACATACAGCGCGAAGTCGACGCCCTGCACGAACATCATGTTCGAGTCGCCGAAATTGCGGTACAGCGCGCGGAACTGCGTCCCGGCGGGCATCACGCCCATGTACTGGAGCGCCCCCACGTCCAGGTAGCTGAACGCGTAGGTCGATTCGCCGGTCATCATCGCTTCTTCGGCGATGGCGTCGATGCGGGGCGGGTTCTCGACAATCGCGTTGACGACTTCCGTCACCTGCGAGCAGTAATCCAGCGCTGTGGGGTCGATGCTGGCGAGCGTGAATTCCGAAAACGCCTGCTGATCGAGGAAGGCGAGGCTGCGCACCATCGGGTCGCAGCGCTCGACCGGGTTCACGCCCTGCCAGCCGTTCGGGCGGCTGCCGATGCCGAGTGTCACGTCCGCCAGCAGTTCGAGGTCGTGCCGCAGGTTGAGGTACGAAGTCGCCGGCGAATTCGATGTCCCGCCGATCCAGCCGAGCGGGCGGTTGCCCGCGCCCAGCCGGTCGTCCGCCAGCAAATCCAGGTCGAGGCGGATTTCCCCGGCGAAGTTGGGCGAGGTGATGTCGCGGTTGCCGATGTAATTATCCGGGCGCGTGTTCAGCCCCAGCAGTTCGTCCGCGAGCCGTTCGAGGTCGCCGCGCACCGCGCCCAGCAGCGTGATTGGGTCGGGCAGCACGCCGTTCGCGTCCGCTTCGCCGAACACCAGGTTCACCAGCGTATCCTCGATCTCGGCGGCGACGGTGTCGCAGTAATTCAGCGCCGAATCCGGTGTGGTTGGGCGGATGTTGTAGAAGCGGTCAAGCACCGTCAGCACATTCTGAAGGGTGCGGCTGCACTGTAGAATCTTGGAAGCGCCGCGCCAGTCCGCCGGACGCTGCTCGCGCCCGTACACCTCGTCGGCGGAAAGCTCCAGGTCGTGGCGCACGTTGCGGGCGAGGATTTCCACGATGGCGACCGGCGCGCCGATCCAGTCCGGCGGGCGGGTGTCGGGTCCAAAAATGGCGTTCGCCAGAATCTCGTTGTCGAACCACAGGTCGGAGACGATGGTCGGCGAGGACAGATCGGTGTTGAACGACCATTCCGTCGGGCGCACGCCCTGGCTCAGCACCTGATCCGCCAGCAGTTCGAGGTCGGCGCGGGTGTCGAACACCAGTTGCTCGAAAATATTACTCTGCGCGACCGCCGCATTAAGCGACAACAACAGCGCACAAATCAGCGAAAGCCAGATCAGTTTTGAGCGTCGCATCGCGCATCCGTTCTCCAGGAGGAAATACCGCACAAGTCTAATTATAGTCACTGGGCGAGACAGGGCAATTATAGTGCGGAGGACTGAGTGCCGAGTACCGAGAGGATCAAGAAGTTGAAACGGACGGTTTTGAATGTCCGTCCCTGAAGTCGAGGAGGAGAAAGCTCACAAGCTAACCAAAAGTTAGCCGCGAACCGGAGGTTCGCGCGTGAGCCGGGGTGGGGTAAAAAGGCGGGTAATGCCATTGTCGTGCTCTGCCTACCCCTGAATGAAATACGTCCGCCCGACCGGGCGCGTGCCGATGCGCGTGAACAGCGACGCCCCCAGTCCCACCGAGCTGAACAGTCCCAGCAGCAGCAGGCTGATAGCGAAGCCGAACGGCAGCAGCGCGATCACGCCCAGCCCGACCGACAGCGCCAGGCTGCCGGCGACCGCTGCGATCAGCGGCGGCGTGGGGAATTTCGATACCCGGCTCAGCAGCCAGTCGCCGATCATGATCACCGCCGTCACCAGCCCGGTCATGGTCAGCGCCACCAGCGCCAGCGCCAGAATCAGGAATACCGGGATCAGCAGCAAGCCGAGCGGCGGGATCGTCGCGAGCAGCAGGATCATGCCGAAGAACACGCCGACCGCCAGCGCGTACACGGCGATACCCACGCCGCCGAAGCCGCGCGGGCGTGCCCGCATCGCTTCCTCAATGTGGCTGATCTGGCGCGGGAAGAACGTCACCAGCAGCACCGAAAAGCCCGTCAGCATCACCATCCCCACGATGGCGAAGCCCATCGTCGCCAGCGTGTCGAGCCGCGCGCCGAGCGTGCTGCCGCCTAGCGACGTTTCGCGCAGCGCGATCAGCGCCGAGAACGGGTTGATGCCGTTGTTGATGCAGGTCGGCGCCGGCATATTGACGCGCCGGTCGGTGAGGTTTTCTGTACATACGTCGACCACGCCGCTGATGCGTGCATCCCGCAGGATCGTCACCTGTTCCGCCGAGATGTGCAGGTCGCCCGCCACCGTCCCGCCGAACGTCACCGCCGTGCCCAGCAGATTCGCGTTTCCGGCGATCTGCGCGCCGGGGTTGACGATCAGCGTGTCGCCAATCGCGCTCAGGTCGCCCTCGACCGCGCCCGCGACGGCGATGGTATCGCCCAGCAGCGAAGCGTTGCCGCCGACGCGGCTCCCCATGTCCAGCGCGACCGTCCCGCCGAAGATCGCCAGATCACCCGCGTGGCTCTCGGTCAGTGTATACGATTCGAAAATCACGTTTTTCTCGTCCGGCGTGGCGTGCTGCAGGAATGGCTGCCGCACCAGCAGCGCCAGTATCAAGATGCCGATTACCGCCCCGGCAAAGACGAGAAAATTGCGACCGCGCATCTTCACACCCTATGCTTCTTCCCGGTTTTGCCACGCGAACCGCCCCAGCCAGAGCAGGGCGACCGGGATTAACGTGAGCATCAACACCGGGGCTTCAGGGTAGGCTTTCAGCACATCCTGCGCCCCCTGCACCACCGAATCGAGCGAGTTCAGCACCACCGCCAGCAGGTTGATCACCTGCTCGATCAGCGTATTCAGCGCCGTCGCGCTGGTGATCACGTTCAGAATGAGTAAGCCGAGTGCCGCCAGCAGCGGCGTCAATACCAGCGTCACCAGCGCCAAGCCGAGCGCCAGCGCCAGCCCCGACGACCGGCGAAGCTGCTCCGGCTGCAAGCCTTCCGCCAGCCGAGCCATGATGCGCAGCGCCAGTCCCTGCGGCGCGCGCTCGAACGGCGCGGCGCGCAGCATCCGGTCGACCTGCTTCAGCCGCTGAAACTCGGCGGCGTCGGCGGGCGACTGGTCGATCTGCGCGTACAGTTCGCTCAGTTCCTCCGCCGGCAGGTTTTTATCCAGCGCTTCCTGCATCCGTCGGTTCTGTCGGGACATTATGCATTCTCCAGTAAAGGCGTAATTGAGCTGGATGCCGTCTTCGGGTTCAGATGATCGGCGAGGAGCTGGCGGGCGCGGAACAGGCGGCTTTTGATGGCGCTCTCGGTCGTGTCCAGAATGTCGGCAATTTCGCTGTACGAATAGTCGTACCAGTAGCGCAGTATCACCGCCGCCCGGTATTCCGGGTTCAGCTTGCCGAGTATGCTTTGAAGCGCTTCGCGTCGTTCGTTCAGGATCGTCACGTCTTCCGGCTCCGGCTCGTCGCTGCTCAGCGATAAATTCGGCAGGATGTCATCCTCGATAGACAGCCACTTCAACCGCCGGCGTCGCAGCCGGTCGATGCAGTGGTTGGAAGCAATCGTCAGCAGCCACGTCTTGAACGACCGCGACGGGTCGTAGCGCTGCAGGTTAAGATAGGCGCGCAAAAATGCCTCCTGTGAGGCGTCCTCAGCTTCGGTACGCTCGGAAAGAAGACGGTAGCACAGGTTATATACGGCGTCCTGATAGGTGTAGACCAGTTCCGCAAAGGCATCCTGATCGCCCTCCATTGCCGCTTGTACCCATTCCAGAACCACCGGGTCGGGTGTAGACACGTATCCTTCGCTCCAACAGCGTCGGTCAGACAAGCGTGGCTTCTGATGATCCTATACGCAGCCTGATTCGAGAAGTTGCGCTCCCAATTATGAATGATTCGTGATTAATTGTAGACCGGGACTCGCAACAAGGGGGCAAACACTCACAAATCCATTTGTATGGCAGCGTCGATATAATATCAACGACGAATGGTTCACATCAGGAGATCGCCTCATGTTCGCGGTTGTCAACCACCTGCACTTCACCAAATCCACCGACGAGATCGGTCTCGCCATGCGGCAGGAGGGGCTGCCGCTGCTGGCGACCTACCCCGGCTTTCAGGATTTCTACTTCGTCAGAGTCGACGACAGTCACGGCATCGTGATCATCCTGTGGGATACCCCCGCCAACGCCATGAACGGCTCGCAGCAGTTTGGTCCGTCATGGTTCGCCGCCAACGTCGCGCCGTATCTCGCCAGCGAGCAGCAGCGCTCCGTCGGTCCCGTC
>JADLHH010000121.1 GCA_020848855.1 Anaerolineae bacterium
ATGATGTCGCGCTCGACGCGCAGCGGGATGATCACCACGCCGTCCACGTCTCCGAAGACGATGTCGCCCGGCTCTACCACCGCGCCGTTGCCGAACTGGATCGGACAGCCGAAGTCGATCACACGACCGCGTACGCGCTGATCCTGCGCATACGTCCCGTGCGAAAACGTTGGGAAGCCCAGCCGCAGGATGCCGCGCGTATCCCGCGAATAGCCGTCCAGCACCGCCCCCGCCGCGCCCAGCTTGATCGCCCGCGTGGACATCAGTTCGCCCCACAGGGCGTAAGTGGGCGACGATCCGGTGCAGATGTACACGTCGTTCGGCTGCAAAGCGTCCAGCGCCTCGAACATCAACCCGAATGGCTGGCGCTCGCCGCTGGCGGCAATAAATTCGCCGTGACAGTCGGCTTCCAGCACCGGCATCGCCCGCCCGGCGACCATCATCCCCGCGTCGAGCGGCTTGATCTGCGGCGGCAGGAACTGGCGCGTATAACCTGCCGCGTCCAGTACGTCCCCGACGACGGCGGTGAACAACTCGGCTTTCATCAACCGGAATAGCTGCTGGTCGTCCTCGTAAGGCGTCATGCGGAACCCTCTCCCGTTCGCGCGGCGAGACTGCGGCGGTAGGCGTCGTCCAGCGCGTCGAGCGCGCGGTCGGTGCTGCCGTTGTCGGTCAGGAACTGGTGCAAAATCCGGCACGCCGCGTCCTGCACGGCGATCCAGCCGTCGTAGCGCGGGCGTAGCGCCGCGCCGTCGAGCGTCGCCAGCGTGCCGGCGAAGAAGTCGCTCGCTTCGGCGTTGGTGCGGGCGTCCAGCCACGCGCCGCGATAGCCGGGCTGCCCGCCGCACTCGAAGTACATGCCGCGCTGCACCTCGCCGCTGGCGACGAACGCGGCGTAATCGGCGGCGGCGTCCGGGTGCTGGCACGCGCTCGAAATCGCCAGCCCCGCCCCGCCGAGGATCGCGCCATTCGGCTTGCCGCTGATGTCCGCCGGGATATTAGCGAAGCGCACGAGGTGATCACGGTAGCCGGGGCGGGCGTAATTGGTGTACCCGAACAGCAGCGGCGAATAAGCGACCTCGTCGGTCGTGCTCATCCGGTCGAGGATTTGCGGCGGATTCCACTTCAGCGCTTCGGGATGCCCGATTTCGGCAAGCCGCCGCATGATGTCGAGCGCGTGGCGACCGACCGCGCGGCTGACGGCGGTGTCTTCGCTCGTGAACGCCTGCTCCCCAGCATTGGCGCACAGCGAGAAGAAGCACGGGAAGCAGTCGACGTGCATTAAGGGCGTCGAGACGCTCGTGCCCGCCCGCTTCAGCCGCCACGCCAGCGCGAATACCTCGTCCCACGTTCGCGGGGCTTCCGCGCCGTGCCGTTCGAGCAGGTCGGGGCGATAGGCGCTCACCTGCGCGGCGGCATCGACCGCCAGCGCCCACTGATGCCCGTCGTAGGCATAGCTGGCGTGGCTCTTGCCGACGCTGTTCCGCGCCTGATCGCTCAGGTAGTCTGCACTCAGGTAACGGTCGAGCGGCAGCAGCGCCCCGGCAGCCACGCACCCGCCGATCCAGGGGTGATCGAGCACGATCAGGTCGTATGTCGGCGCGAGCTGCGGCAGCGACATCTCGGCGAAGTCGCGCAGCGTGCGCTTCTCCCACACGATCCGCACGTCGGGGTGTGCCGCCGAATAGGCTTCGGCGGTGACGGGCAGCGGCGCGTAGCCGCGCGTGTGATCCCAGGTGCTCCCACGCAGTTCGATCACGACTGTGTTCCTCTCACGTCCCGGTGAAGCGCGGCGGGCGCTTTTCCACGAATGCCTGTATGCCCTCGCGCTTGTCGTCCGTGACGAACAGGTGCGCGGTCGAATCCATTTCCAGGCTGAGCGCCGTCGGCAGCGAGGCTTCCAGCCCCTCGTCGATCACCCGCTTCGCCATGCGCACGGCAAGCTGTCCGTTGGCGAGGATTTTCTCGGCGAGCGCCAGCGCCGCGCTGACGGCTTCGCCCTTCGGAGCGATTTCGCTGGCGATGTGCAGTTCATAGGCGCGCTGCGCGTCGATGGTCTCGCCGGAGAAGATCAGCCGCTTGGCGATGCCCGCCCCGACCAGCCGCGCCAGCCGCTGCGTGCCGCCGCCGCCGGGCAGCAGCCCTAATTTCGCTTCCGGCAGCCCGAACTTGGCGTTCTCCGCCGCGATGATCACGTCGCACGCCAGCGCGATCTCGAAGCCGCCGCCCAGCGCGTATCCATTGACCGCCGCGAGGATCGGGCGCGGAAGCTGCTCCATCTGCGCCATCACCGAGCGCCCCAGCCGCTGGAACGCCGAAAACTCCGCCAGCGTCATCGTCAGGTAATCGTCAATATCCGCCCCGGCGACGAACGCCCGCCCCTCGCCGGTGAAGATCACCACGCTGGCGGGCTGCTCGCCGCGTTCGACCGCGCGCAGGTAGTCGCTCAGTTCGGCGTACACCGTCCGGTTGATCGCGTTCAGCTTGTCCGGGCGGTTGAAATACAGGACGGCGATCTCGCCGTGCTGCTCGATGCGAATCGTCTCGTACATGTCACGTTACCCGCAGATAGTGCTTCAGGCTGTCGATCATCACAGCACGCGCCGCCCCTTCGCGGCAGTATTTCGTCAGGTGCGCCTGCACCGAAGCGTGCAGGTGGAAGCCGATCTCGTAGCCGGGCAGCGACGCCAGCACGATTCTGGCAATCGCGCCCAACGAGCGCGGCTCTGCCTCATCAAGGGCGGCGAGCGTCCATTCTGCCAGCGAGCGCACGAAGTCCAGCGAGTGCGCGCCCAGCGCGTGCATCCCGGCGCTGTCGAGCGATCCGGCGTGCCCGGTACAGTACAGCCCGCCGTCGAGCGCCAGCACCGCTTCGATGCCCTGCGCGTACAGGTCGGCGTTGTAGTAATACGGGTTGATCTTGGGCGCGCCCGGCGCGAGCGCCCCCCAGCCGAGCGCCACGTCGCCGCAGATCACCACCCGCCGCGCCGCGTCGTGCAGCGTGACGGGACCGGGGCTGTGCCCGCGTGTATGAATGACGCGGAAATGGAAGCTGCCGAAGTCGAGTGCCTGCCCGTCACGCAGGTATAGGTCGACCGCGCTGTTCTCGCCGCACAGGTCGAGGAAGCCCGCCGGGTCGCTCTCCTGCCACGTCTGCGGCATACACATGTACATCTCGTGCAGGTGGCGCTCGTGGTCTTCCGCCCAC
>JADLHH010000122.1 GCA_020848855.1 Anaerolineae bacterium
ATCCGCTGTCTATTACTGTAGTCCGATACAGTATAGCACAGGGTATTCGCCTTCATGGATATCACAGGCTGTGTGCCAAAATCCTGACTTGTCAGCAGTGACCGGGACAGGCGATAATAAGCAATATGGCTTTTCAGCATGTTCGCAACATTCCTATGCCCATGAATCGGACACTTTTTCGCGGACGAACGCCGTGATGACGCTTCCGCCGCCGACCTATATTGATTCCAACGAGGCGCTGGACGCGCTGATCGAATCGCTGCGCGGGGAGACCCTGCTGGCGGTCGATACCGAATCCAACAGCCTGTACGCCTACCGCGAACGGGTCTGCCTGATCCAGCTTTCTACCCGCACGGCAGATTACCTGATCGACCCGCTCAGCATCGACACGCTGGAGCCGCTGGAGCCGTTGTTCGCCGATGCGTCGGTGGAAAAGGTGTTTCACGCCGCCGAATATGACCTGATGTGCATGAAGCGCGATTTCGGCTTCAGCTTCGAGAACCTGTTCGACACGATGATCGCCGCGCGAGTATGCGGGCGCAAGCTGATCGGGTTGGGCAGCCTGCTGGACGAAGTGGTGGGCGTGGCGGTCGATAAGAGCCACCAGCGCGACGACTGGGGGATGCGCCCGCTGCCGCCCGACAGCCTGACCTATGCCCAGATCGACACGCACTATCTGCCACTGCTGCACGACCACTTCGTGCAGGAACTTGTCGAGCTGGAGCGGCTGGAAGAAGCGCGCGAAGCCTTCCGCGACGTGTGCCGCGTCCCGGCGGCGCGGCGCGAACCGTTCGATGCCACCGGCTTCTGGCGCATGAGCCTGCCGAATAACCTGACACGGCGCGAAGCGGCGATCCTGCGCGAAGTGTATGCCCTGCGCGAGCGGATTGCCCAGGAGCGGGACGTGCCGCCGTTCAAGATTTTCCCGGACAGGACTCTAGTTGCGGTGGCGCAGCGCGCCCCGACCCGGCTCAACGACCTGCGGGCGATTGAGGGCATGTCTCCGGGACAGATTCGGCGCTACGGGCAGACGCTGATCGACGCGGTGGTCGTCGGGCAGCACGCCGACCTGCCAACGCCGCCGACGCCTGAGCCGCCGAGCGATCCGGTGGTGGTCGAGCGTTATTCGGCGCTGCGCGAATGGCGCAAGACGCGGGCGCAGGAACGCGGCGTCGAATCTGACGTGATCATCTCGAAGGACGCGCTGTGGACGCTGGCGGTGCGCGCGCCGAGCAGCCTTGACGAAATGGACAACGTGCCGGGGCTGGGTCCCTGGCGACGCGCCGTGTACGGCGCGGAAATTCTCGCGGTGATTCGCCGCCACCGACGATAAAAGGCGGGGCGAGTCCGACAAGAAGTAAGGAATATGCCAATGCGTATCTCATTTTACGGCGCGGCGCGCACGGTGACCGGCTCGCAGCACCTGATCGAGGTCAACGGCAAGCGAATTCTGCTCGACTGCGGACTGTACCAGGGCAAGCGTGCCGAAGCCTACGAGCGCAACCGGCATCTGCCGTTCGAGGCGGCGTCGGTGGACGTGATGGTGCTGTCGCACGCGCACATCGACCATTCCGGCAACATCCCGAATCTGGTCAAGAGCGGCTACCGGGGCGACATCATCTCGACATTTGCCACGCGCGACCTGTGCGCGTCGATGCTGCTCGACAGCGGGCACATTCAGGAGCGCGACGTGGAGTTCGTCAACAAGCGGCGCAAGCGCGGCGAACCGCCGGTTGACCCGATCTACACGCAGCAGGACGCCGAAAAGAGCCTGGACTCGTTTTCGACGCAGGGCTACGACCGCCCGCGTATGATCGCGCCCGGCGTGACGCTGACGTTCAGGGATGCCGGGCACATGCTCGGCAGCGCGTTCGTGGTGCTGGACATCGAAGATCAGGACGAGAAACGCGATTACCGGCTGGTGTTCAGCGGCGATCTGGGGCGCGCGGGGATTCCGATCATCCGCGACCCGCAGACTATCGACGGCGCGGACTACCTGATCATGGAAAGCACCTACGGCGACCGGCTGCACCCGCCGTATGAAGACGACACCAAGCAGATGGAACGGATCATCGTCGAGACGTACAAGCGCGGCGGCTCGGTGGTTGTGCCGGCGTTCGCCGTTGGGCGGACGCAGCAGTTGGTGTATTCGCTGCACCAGCTTCGGCTGAAGGGCGACATCCCCGACATGCCGGTGTTCGTGGACAGCCCGCTGGCGATTGACGTGACCGCCGCCTTCCGACTGCATCCCGAATGCTACGACGACGAAATCCGGGCGTTCATTAACCGCGATAACGGTCGGCTCGACCCGTTCGGCTTCGATGACCTGACCTATACCCGTTCGACCGAAGCCAGCAAGAAGCTCAACTTTTTGCGCGAACCGGCGATCATCATCGCCGCCAGCGGCATGGCGGAAGCCGGGCGAATCCTGCATCACCTGCGCAACCGCATCGAAGACCCGCGCACGACGGTGCTGATCGTCGGCTTTCAGGCGGAAAACACGCTGGGGCGGCGGCTGGTCGAGCACGCCAAAGAGGTGCGCATCTTCGGCGACATGTACCAGAACCGGGCGAACGTCGAAGTGCTGACCGGTTTCAGCGGGCACGCCGACCGTGATGAACTGCTCGACTGGGTAGGCGCGATGGTGCGCAAGCCTAAGCGAACGTTTCTCGTTCACGGCGAGCCGGAAGCGCAATACGCGCTGGCGGACGCGCTCAAGGCGCGTTTCAACTTGCCGGTGGACGTGCCCGACTGGAAACAAAAGGTGGAGGTGTAGCCATGCCGAGTATCTTCGCCGAAGAATGGCGCGACTGCCTGCGCGCGCATTACACCTACGTCGTTCGCATGGGCGACCAGGGGACGGAGCGGACGCTGCGCAACGTCATGTTCGAGGCGGGCTTCGGCGAGGACGAGGTGAAGGAACTGTACGTGCTGGCGACGGCGCACGTCGACGACGTGGGCGCGGGTTTCGTGCCGGACATGGAAATCTTCGAGGAAGGAAGGCTGCCGGTCGGGGTGGTCGTGCCGGAAATGCCGGAAGCTGTCGAGCGCGAGCCGCTGCCGGACGAAGTCGCCGCCGAACTCGAACCGGAAGCCGATGAGCCGGAAGCGGCGGACGACGAGGAAGACTCCCCGCCGCCGGAGCCGGATGTCACCCAGCTCAGCCTGTTCTGACCGAAACGAACCATCTGCCAGCTCGGACGGGTGATAGGGACAGACTCCTGTTTTAATTGTGATAAATTTCACTAACAGGTAGGGGCGGGTTCATCGTATACTCGAATTAACCAGAAGGTGAGCAATTCGAGAAGGATCACGATGATGAAACTCGCAGGAAAAGTTGCATTGATAACGGGCGCCGGTGCGGGTATCGGGCGCGCGACTGCCCGGCTGTTTGTCGAAGAGGGCGCACAGGTCGTCGCCACGGATCGTTACGCGGAAGGGCTGGAGTCGCTGGTCAAAGAGATCGAGGCGATGGGCTTCCCGCCGCCGACGATTGTTACGGGCGATGTCTCCAGCCGCGCCGACGCCGAGACGATGGTCGAGACGGCGCTCAAAGCCTATGGCTCAGTGGATATTGTCGTCAACAACGCCGGGATCATGGACGAATTCACGCCGCTTGGCGATCTCGACGATGCGCTCTGGCAGCAGGTGTTGGGCGTCAACCTCGACGGACCGATGTACATCTGCCGCAAGGCGCTCGAAACGATGCTTCCCAAAGGCAAGGGTGCTATCGTGAACGTCAGTTCGGTCGGTGGGCTGTTTGGTGGGCGCGCGGGCGTGAGCTATACCACGTCCAAACATGCGCTAATCGGCTTGACGCGCAGCATCGCCTATCACTACGCCAAGAAGGGGATTCGCTGCAACGCCGTCTGCCCCGGCGGGGTAGCGACCAGTATCAGCATCCGCAATCCGAATCCGCTGGGTTACGAGCGGCTGCAAACAACGTTCGGGATGGCGGTTCGCCAGGCAGAGGCGGACGAACTGGCGCGGACGATCCTGTTCCTGGCATCGGATGACTCGTCGTTTGTCAACGGCGAAGTGCTGGTCGCCGATGGCGGCTGGACAGCGGGCTGACGGCTGATCTTCAACCGGTATCGTGTGGCGCGCTGCTGAATCGCCCGATTCGGCAGCGCGGTTTTGTTTCGCCTGCGGTCGATGGGTGTATGATTGCCGGCATGAACGATTACGACTATATGCGGCTGGCGCTGGCGCAGGCGGAGAAGGCGCTCGTGACCGGGGATGTGCCGATTGGCGCGGTCGCCGTGTACAACGGCGAGGTGATCGGCAGGGGGTACAACCGCCGCGAAGCCGACCACGATCCGACGGCGCACGCCGAGATGATCGCCATCCGCGAGGCGGCGCATCATCTCGGACGCTGGCGGCTGGACAGCGTGACGCTGTACTGCACGCTGGAGCCATGTACGATGTGCGGCGGGGCGATGGTGCTGGCGCGGCTGCCGAGGCTGGTTTATGCAGCGGTCGACCTGAAAGCCGGGGCGGCGGGCAGCATTATCGACGTGGTGCGGCATCCCAGCCTGAACCACCGGGTCGAAGTCATGGGCGGGCTGCTGGCAGACGAGGCGACCGAGCAGCTCCAGGCATTTTTCCGGGGATTGCGATAATTGGGCATACACATGGGTATGCCCCTACAACAGCGGAAATTCGGGATTTTCGCGCGCCGATGGCTTGTGTATAATGCGCCGCATCGGGAGAGGTGCGAGAGTGGTTGAATCGGCTCGTCTCGAAAATGAGTGTAGCTGCAAGGCTACCGTGGGTTCGAATCCCACCCTCTCCGCACGATGAAAAGACCGGCAGCGCGCCGGTCTTTTTGTTTGCCTATTCCGCCCGTTCGGACAGATAAAGCCACAACTGGTACTCGTCCGGCTGGATCGGGTCTGCCGCCAGCGTGAAAAACGCGCTCCAGCGGGACTCGTCCTGCGTCGTGATCCAGGCGCCAGCGGCGAAACGCTCGCCGATCTCGGCGGAAACCGGCTGCCAGTCGAGCGCGTTTAGCTGATCGATGTATGCCTGCGCGACCTGCGCGACCGGCAAATCGGTCACCAGGACGGCGGTTGACGACACACTGCGCGCGCCGGGGCTGCCGCCCCCACCACCGCTGCCGGAGCGCCCCAGAATCAGCCGCGCGCCGGACGGCGTCTGCAAATTGGGCATGTATTTGAAGATGTCCACATGCATCATGGTGCGTGGCTGGCAGGGGTTCGGCTCGTGGGACAGATTGAAGCGGAGCATGGTTATGTCGGCGTCCGCCTTGCTGATGCTCACCATGACCGCCGCCTTCGCACCCTGATGGCAGTAACGACGCATGACCACCGGCGAATCGACAAAGCCGCGCGCTCCCATCGGAATTTCTTCGACCGGCTGCCAGTCGCGGGCGAGCAGAAGCTGTTCGCAGGCGGCGTTCGTCTGCTCGACGGATGTTTTGACCGTGAGCAGGATTTCGATGCTGGTCGTCCCACGCACGATGCTGCCAACGATCTGCGCGTCCGGCGGAAGCGGGATGGGTGCGTCCAGCTCGGCGGGCGGCAGTTGACCGACATAGACGGTAGTGTCGCCCATCAAGCCATGAGCGCCGGTCGTCTGGGCGAGAAATTCGCGCAAAGCAACTTCGTCGCCGCCGATCACCGCCGCGCGACCGTTTCCTTGTGATGATGATCGCGGATTCGACATCAGAAAATTCACTATGATCTCCTTTCTCCGTACAGGGGGAGTCGAGTACGTAGAAGTGACGGAGATGATTGGACTTTGAACCGGGCGCGCCGGTTCTATTTGCTGCGGCGGAGCGCTCGACGGCTTGCCCGCCGCATCACCCGATGGCTTACGGTGCGCACGGTCGCGCGCCGACGCCAGAAGGCGAGATGGGGGTGAAGCAGACGGCGAAACATAATAAGTACCTCCCAAAAGATAGCCCTGAGTCCTGAGTGCTGAGTGCCGAGTCCAGTGACACTAGCAGCACACCGACTCCATCATAACTCTAAAAAGCGCTATCGGGATAAGCGGGGTTTCGGCGGTGTGGGAAGGGCACAGCACGCTGTGCCCCTACGGATTTGCTTATGCGCGGCGTTGTCAGCGGCGGCTGCCCGCTTCGGCGATCACGTCGAGCAGCAGGTCGAGGTCGGCTTCGGTGGTGCGGAAATTGACGATGCAGGCGCGCAGGACGAAGCACCCGTCGAGTTCCGTGCCGGTGAGGAAGACTTTGCCCTCATTCTGGACGATTGTCAGCAGCCGGCGGTTGAGCGCTTCGGCGTCCGGCACGCTGGGCGGCGCATAGCGGAAACAGGTCACGCTCAGCGGTCCGGCGGCGACCAGCTCGAAATCGTCGCGGGCGCGAATTTTGTCCTGAAGCGATTTCGCCAGTGTGATGTCGTGGCTGATCAGTTCCCGGTAGCCGTCGAGACCGATCTGCTGGAAGGTCATCCACAGCTTGAGCGCCTTGAAGCCGCGCGTCTGCTGGATGCCGAATTCGGAGAACCAGGGCAGCGCCCGGTCGTCGCGCAGGTAGGGCGGCACGACGCTGAAGGTGTCGCGCATGGCTGCGCTATCGCGGACGATGGTGCAGCCACATTCGACCGGCACGTACAGCCACTTGTGCGGGTCGACCGCCAGGCTGTCGGCGCGGGGGATGCCGTCGTACAGCCCGGCGGTCTGTTCGGCGAGGATGCCAAAGCCGCCGTATGCGCCATCGACGTGCAGCCACAGGTCTTCGCGCTCGCACAGGTCGGCTAGCTGATCGAACGGGTCGAGCGCGCCGGTGTTGACCGTTCCGGCGCTGGCGGCGACGCAGACCGGACGCAGCCCGGCGGCGCGGTCGGCGGCGATCTGTGCCTGAAGCGCGTCCAGGTCGATTCGGTAGTCGGCATCCACCGGGATTTTGCGGAGATAGTCGCTGCCGAAGCCGAGCAGCTCGACGGCTTTCTGGATGCAGCTATGCCCCTGGGTCGAGGTGTAGATGACCATCGGCGCGGCGTTCTGGAAACCCTGCGCGCGGATCGCGCCATCGGTTTTGACATGGCGCATAACCGCCAGCGCGATCAGGTTGGCGACGCTGCCGCCGCTGGCTAGGATCGCGCCGGAGTCGGCGGGGAAATCGAAAATCGCCTTGATCCAGTTGAGGACACCGTGTTCGAGATAGGTCGCGGCGTGGTCGCCCCCGGCGACGCTGGGATCGTGCCCGGCGGCGATCAGTTCGGCGAGCACGGCGAGCGGCGCGGGCGGCGAATTCACCCAGGCGAAGAAGCGCCCGCTGACATTCCCCATCGGGTAGGGCAGCACCAGTTCGGCGAGGCTGCTCAACAGCGCCGCCGGGTCTGCGCCGCCGGTCGGCAGGGGTGCGTGCATCAACTGCTCGCGGACTTCGAGCGGAACCGGTTGGCGTACCGGTGTGTAAGGAAGCGCTGCCAGCCGCTCAGCGATCAGATCGACCGCCTGATAGCCGAGTGCGCGGAAGGTTTCGGGGGAGAGGTCGATCATACGTGGAGACTCCTACGTCAGCAGCAATAGTGATCACTATAAGAGGACTCCACGAGTCCGTAAAGATACGCGGTGGACTTCGTATTTTCCGTAAGATTGCGCGCCGGCGACTCGTCGGCTTAGTGACGGAAATGGAGCATGTGATGAACCCCGACGAACTGCTCGCGCTGCGACGCGAGAAAGACCAGTTTTTCAAAGCCAGCCCGCAGTCGCCGCTGTCGCTCGACCAGCAGGATGCCTTCACGGGATTGAGCTACTACCCGCCGAACCCGGCGCTGGATTTAGTGGTGACGGTCGAGCCTTTGCCGCCAAGCGAGGGCGAGATCGTGATCGAGACGACGACCGGTGATACGCGCCGCTACCAGCGCTACGGGCGCTTTCGCTTCACGGTCGATGGACAGGACGCCGAACTGACGATCTACGAAGCGCCTTACGGCTACTTCCTGCCATTCGCGGACGCGAACGCCGGAACCGAGACGTACCCCGCCGGGCGTTACCTGGAGCCGGATGAGCTGGGCGATGGGCAATTTCATATCGACTTCAACCTCGCCTATAATCCCTACTGTGTTTATGGCGATGGCTGGTCGTGCCCGCTGACGCCCGCCGAAAACCGCCTGAAGGTGGCGATCCGCGCGGGGGAGAAGAACCCGTCCGGCGCGTGGACGGAGATGCTCTAATCCGCGATGCTGCCAGCTTGCACACGAGTCGAGGTTATAATCGGTATGGTGAATGAGATTCGGCTATGCGCGAGACTGTACAGCTATCCCCTTTGACTCTGGATGATTTGCGCGCCCGGCGCGATGAAATTCTCGCGCTGGCAGCCCGTCATGGCGCGTACAACGTTCGCGTTTTCGGCAGCGTGGCGCGTGGCGAAGCGACACCTGACAGCGATATCGACCTGTTGGTGAGCTTCCAGAAAGACGCGAGCATCTACGATATCTCTGGGCTTTGGCAGGATTTGCAGGAGCTACTGGGGAATCGCGTCGATCTGGCTACGGATGATGATCAGCCGAGCCGCGAGCGCTTCATGCAGCGGGTTCTGAAAGACGCTGTCGCCTTATGAGTCTTGTGCGCGAATACATGCAGGACTTGTTGGTAGAAATCCGGCTGCTCGAATCATTCACAGCGGGGGGCGAGCAGGCATTTTATACCGATGCGCGCACGCAGTACGCGGTGATGATGGCGTATGCTCGTATCGGTGAGATTGCCAAACGCATTCCTGATTCGGTGCTGCAAACTCAACCACAGGCTGAGTGGCGTGAAATCAAAGGCTTCCGCGACGTGCTGCTGCATCGCTACGGTGAGATCAGCCCAGGGCGCGTATGGGAAGCCGTCGTGAAGCTCGCTGTGCTGCGTGATGCTACAGAGGCGCTGCTGGAAAACCTCCCTGCTGATGATGGCGATGACGGACGCGCTGCCGGGAACGACCCAACTTGACCGCCGCACGCATCGTGTATAATCCTGCAGCGTGATGACGCAAGGGAGTTGCTATGCGTTTGCGATACTTCGCGGTGGTGTTGGGCATCCTGGCAGCCTGCACGACGCAGTCCGCGCAGCCAACGGCGATGATGGAAACCGAAGTGATCGAAACGGCGACCGCGCCGCCGGCGGTGCTGCCGACCAATGTCACTGCCGCGACCGCCGAACCGACGGCGACGGGACCGACGACGCTTACGATCTGGTGGCCCGAACCGCTGGCGGCGATTGATAACCAGGATGCTGCCGACCTGCTCTCGGAAGAGATCAGCGCGTTTCAGTCGGCAAACCCGGACGTGGTCGTGGAGTTCCGCCTGAAGAAAGTGCAGGATGTCGGCGGCATTATGTCCACGCTGCGGTCGGCGAATCTGGTCGCGCCGCGCGCGCTGCCCGACCTCACCCTGATGCGTCGCAGCGATCTGCTGACCGCCGCGCAAGCCGGCCTGATCATGGCGATGGATGAGCGATCCGGCGCGTCGATCCTCAACAACCTGCCGCCGATCGTCGGGGCGCTGGGGCAGGTGAACGACCGGCTCTACGGGCTGGCGTATAACATCGAAGTGCAGCATCTCGTGTATCAGGCAGGAGCTTATACGCTGGATAGCTGGAGCTTCGCCGAAGTGCTCGACCAGCACGCCAGCTTCGTCTTCCCGGCGGGGCGCGCCAACAGCCTGAGCGACGTTTTTCTGGCGCAGTACCGCGCCGCGACCGGGACGCTTGACAGCGGCGATCTGCCTCTCGACGCCGACCACCTGCAAACACTGTTTCAGTTCTATCAGGATGCGGTGGAAACCGGCGTGATCGACCCGATTGTACTGGAATACATTGTGCCGGGCGATTACCGCGCCGGGCTGGCGTCGGGGACGATCCCGGCGGGGGTGGTTACGTCGTCGCTTTACCTGACGATGAACCATGAGGCGCTGGCGTTCGCGCCCATCCCGACGATATCCGGCGACCCGACGACAGTCGTCGATGGCTGGATGTGGGTGCTGACGACGGCAGATGCCGAACAGCAGGCACAGGCGCTGCGCTTCATCAACTGGATGCTCGATATCGACCGGCAGGGGCGCTATAACCAGGCGATTTCGATGCTGCCTTCGCAGCGCGCCACGCTGCGCCAGTGGGAAGACCCGGCATACGCTACGTTCATCAACATGCTGCTCAATAACGCCACGCTGCCGCTGAGTGAAGGCTCCGGCAGTTTGTCGGCGCGGGTGATCCAGACGGCGCTGGCGTCGGTAATCTCCGGGCAGCGCACCGCCGCCCAAGCAACCCAGGACGTGATCGCCCAGCTACCTGGCTAGCTCAGCTATCTGGCTGGGCTTAGGCGGCTACGCACTGATACCGACGCTGGCGAGCGTATTCTTCAGGCTTTGCAGGCTGATGGGCTTAACGAGGTAGGCGTTCGCGCCGGCTTCGCTGGCTTCGCGGGTGAGCGGCGGCGAATATGCCGAAATCATGATGATGGGCAGGGCGTTGGTCGAGGCGTTGCTGCGCAACTGGCGGCACATTTCGAGTCCGTTGACGTCGGGCAGCATGATATCGAGCAGCACCGCGTCGGGAATCACATAGGCAAGCTTATCCCATGCCTGCTTGCTGGAAAAAGCGTCGAGCGCCTCGTGCCCCATCAGCTTGAGAAAGGTGGCGAGCATTTCGGTGGTCATATGCTCGTCGTCGACGATCAGGATTTTCGCCATAGCGCCTAAAGAGCCTTCTCATAATAGCGATAGGTTTTGTAGATCTGCGAGCCGAAATTCTTGGCGATGCTGACCATGTTTTCGTTGGCGGCGAGAATCCAGCCGGAATCGCTGTGCTGGTAGCGCCCCTTGAGCATCGCCTCCAGGATGTAGTGGTACATGACGTCGTCCACGCCCTTGTTCCGATACTCGGCTTTCACACCCATCAACGGCACGCGCGCCCAGTCGATGACCGGGTTGAGCTTCCAGTAGTAGAGCGCTTTGATCAGCGAGACGATCTCTGGCGTGCCGGGCTTGGGATAGGCTTTGAGCAATACCTGGTTGAAATCCGGGATCGCCATAATGAAGCCCGCCGGCACGTCGTCCACGTAGCCGAAGAAAGCCAGCTCCGGGTCGAAGAACTGACCGAGCGACTTGACCAGCGCGTCCAGCTCCTTCGGCGTCATGGGGACGAAGCTCCAGTTCTTCTCCCAGGCGGCGTTGTAAAGCTCCTTGAACAGCGCGAACTCGCTCTTCAGGTTATGGCGGTCAATCGGGCGGATGGTGACGTGGTTGCGCTTCATGATGGCTTTGGTGATGCGCCCCAGCCGCTCGGATAAGCCGTTCGATTCCACGTCGGCGCGGCTGAGATGGAAACTGTAGGTATCCATCACCGGGTGAAAGCCCGCGCCGAGCACCAGCTTCTCGTAATACGGCTTGTTGTAGGGCATGAGCAGGATCGGACGGGTGAAGCCATCGACCAGCAGCCCGGTTTCGTCGTGGGTGGTGAAGGTCTGCGGTCCGCGGATGGTCTCGTAGCCGTGATCTCTGACCCACTGGGCGGCGGTGTCAAGCAGGGCGGCGGCGGCTTCCGGGTCGTCGTAGACTTCAAAGCCGCCGAACCAGCCGATATGCTCGTTGTTGTACTCGTTGTGGCGGTGGTTGACGTAGGCGGCAATCGTGCCGACGATACGGTCGTCGCGGTAGGCGGCGAAATAGTCGCCCTGCAAGTATTCCCATGCCGGATGTTTCTTCTGGTCGTACTGCTCGCGCCGCATCGAGAGCAGCGGCGGCGTCCAGTTGGGGTCATCCCTGTACAGTACCCAGGGGAACTCAAAAAACGGCTTGAAATCCGACTGCGTTTCAATTTTCCGAATTTGCACCGGCATTCGTATCGTCTTCTTGATTCGGTGAGAAGCGTAACCTTCATATTAGCGCCATTTCGCTACTTGGGAAAGTCGCATGAGCGGCATCGACCCTATCGGTGGGAGAGCGTGCGAAATACCCGGCTGGGCGCGTCTATATTAAATATCCGACAAATCAACCGGCGATATGTCTTTCACCTGACCTCGCGTTGGTTTACAATGGGTCAATCAATTTCGCATCGCATTTCAGGGAGTTCTACATGGCAAAGCAATACGATGTCGTGGTGTTGGGCGCGGGTCCGGGCGGCTATACGGCTGCCGTCCGCGCGGCGCAGCTTGGGCTGAAAACGGCGGTCATCGAGAAGAAATACTGGGGCGGCGTGTGCCTGAACGTCGGCTGTATCCCCTCAAAAGCGCTGCTGCGCAACGCGGAACTCGCGCACATCGTCAAGGACGAAGCCGAGAAGTTCGGCATCAAGTTCGAAGGGAATGTCACGGTCGATTTCGGCGTGGCGTTCACGCGCAGCCGCCAGGTGGCGGATGGGCGCGTCAAGGGCGTCCACTTCCTGATGAAAAAGAACAAGATCGACAAGATCGACGGCTGGGCGACCTTCAAGGATGCCCACTCGTTCGAAGTCGCGCTCAACGATGGCAAGACCGAGACGGTCAGCTTCAAGAACCTGATCCTCGCCACCGGCGCGACCACCCGGCTGATCCCCAACACGCAGTTGAGCAAGAATGTCGTCACCTACGAAGAGCAGATCATGGACGAGAATCTGCCCCGGTCGATCATCATCGCGGGCGGCGGCGCAATCGGCTGCGAGTTCGCCTACGTGCACAAGAACTACGGCGTCGACGTGACGATTGTCGAATTTCTCGATCACCTGCTGCCGCTGGAGGACGAGGAAGTTTCGACCGAACTGGAGAAGCAGTACAAGCGGCTGGGCATCAAGGTGATGACCAAAACGCGGGTGGATAAGATCGAGGATACGGGCACGGGCGCGCAGGTCACAGTAACGACGGCGGACGGCAAGCAGCAGACGCTGGAAGCCGACCGCGTCCTGCAGGCGATTGGTTTCAAGCCGCGCACCGAAGGCTACGGGCTGGAGAAATCCGGCGAGAAGCTGACCGAGCGCGGCGCGGTCGAGATCAACGAGAAGATGCAGACCAGCGTCCCGCACATCTACGCCATCGGCGACGTGACGGCGAAGCTGATGCTGGCGCACGTTGCCGAAGCGCAGGGCATCATCGCTGCCGAGAATATCGCCGGCGCGCCGACGATTACGCTCGAATACGACATGATGCCGCGCGCGACCTACTGCCAGCCGCAGGTCGCCAGCTTCGGCTACACCGAAAAGCAGGCGCG